>NZ_CP109901.1:3011022-3312124 GCF_033095805.1 Serratia sp. UGAL515B_01
TGGCCCAGAAGGGGAGAGGCTCACGGATGGCCAAACCACGCAGCTTGAATGGTGATAGACATATCGGCTCTCCTCCAAACGGCATTGTAAGGATGAAATAATGAACTTTGAAACTCACTCAATTGGCAATGTTTTGGTTGTAAAACCGTTGAACAGACGGTTGGATGCTTCGGTCTCTTCTTCATTTAAAGAACATATGCAAACCGTCATTTCTCAGGGCACTCACAATATTTTACTGGATTTTAGCCAGGTAGAATTTATTGACAGCAGCTGTTTAGGGGCCCTGGTTTCTGTTTTGAAAACCTTGCACGGAAAAGGTGAACTCGCAGTATGCTCACTCAACAACAATATCCAGAGCATGTTCAAGTTAACCAGGATGGATAAAATATTTACTATCGGCGTGGATCAAAATTCGACACTACAACAAATGCGCTCAGTATCAATTTGATTAATAAGGTATATTAATTATGAAAGCCATGATCCTTGCAGCAGGAAAAGGAACCAGAGCCAGACCATTGACCACGATTGTGCCAAAGCCAATGATCCCATTAATTCGCAAACCTATTATGGAGTCGATCATTGAGCATTTAAGAAAGTATGGTTTTAATCAGTTAATGGTGAATACCAGCTATCTTTCCGCCGATATCGAAGACTATTTCCGTGATGGCCATGCCTGGGGAGTAGAAATGGGATACTCCTACGAAGGTGTGATGGAAGGTAATACCTTCGTCGACAACGTACTAGGTTCAGCAGGTGGAATGAAGCATATCCAAAATTTTTCGGGCTTTTTTGATGATACCTTCGTCGTCGTGTGTGGCGATGCACTGATTGATGTCGATTTCGATCAGGTACTGGCTTTCCACCGGGCAAGAAAAAGTGTCGCGACCCTGATTATGCGCCCGGTTCCACAGGATCAGGTCAGTAAGTACGGCATTGTCGTCACCGATGAACAAGGCAGGGTCAGTAAGTTCCAGGAAAAACCGAACACGGCAGAGGCATTGTCTAACAATGCTAATACCGGTATCTATGTTTTTGAACCTGAGATCTTTAATTATATTCCTGACGGTGTTGAATATGACATTGGTAGCCAGTTATTCCCTAAACTGGCAGAAGCAGGCGTTCCTTTCTATGGTATTGCTCTGCCTTTCCAATGGGTTGATATTGGCTCTCTGCAGGATTTCTGGCATGTAAACCGTATGATCCTTAATCGGGAGTTACCTGACTACCCCATGCCGGGGATCCAGATTGCGCCGCAAATCTGGTGTGGTTTAAACGTTAAAGCTGACTTCGCCAACCTGGATATTGAAGGCCCGGTGTATATTGGTAGCAGTACCGAAATACAACCCGGAGTGACCATTAGAGGGCCTTCGATTATCGGTGCTGGGTGTCTGTTGGAAGAAGGGGCCGTTGTAGAACAGAGTTTTATTGCTGATTATACCCGTGTCGGTGGTATTGCGAATTTAAACCAGCAAATGATTTTTGCTGGTAAGGTGATTTCACCAGATGGGACAGCGATCGATTTATCGGAAGCAGGTTTGAACTGGTTGATTGATGATAAACGGCGTAAAGACATTATTGCCGCCGAGAAATCATTGTTTAATGAATTTCTCTCCTGATAAAAAGCTCTTAACTGCCTCAAGAACACAAGATTGTTGGAGCATACATGCTCTAAATCATTCAAGTTGCATTGGAGACGGCAACGCAGTGAATCCCCAGTCGCTTACTCAAGTAAGCGACTGGGGTAAGCGAGAAAGCCGACACACATACAACTTAATTAAAGTATGGTGAGTGTGAGCGTATTGCCGCTTATTTTGCCCTCTCCTTCTCTAGGCCGTTCCTTAGCACTCAAGCAACCCAGAATATCGTTTAGGCAATATCTTTACTGCTCACTACGGATTTTGATACCAGACCGTAATCGATCGCTTCAGCGACCGGCATCCAGAAATCGCGGTCAATATCCTTCATCACTTTCTCCAGTTTTTGTCCGGTTTCTTTGGCAATCAAGGTCCCTATTCTTTCACGAACACGGATGATTTCTCGTGCCTGGATCGCCACATCGGTAGCTTGACCACGGATACCACCACTAGGCTGATGGATCAGAAAACGCGTATTCTGTAAGCAGAATCGGCGCTCCTTGGGTACAGAAAGGAACACGTTAACAGCCGCGCTCCCCACCCAACCACTGCCTATCATATTAACCGGCGCTTCAATAAAGCGGACAACATCGTGGATCACATCACCGGATTCCACGTGGCCACCGGGTGAACAAATCAAGAAGTTGATCGGCGCAGACGACTCGTCGGACAATGCTACCAGTTGTTTGACGACGTTGTACGCCACGGTATCGTTTATTTGCCCAAATAGCAGGACCGTGCGGGACTTGAACGTTTTCTCATCCAGAAAGGCATCCCGTTGAGGAGAACTTGTTTCCGTTTTTTCTTCCATTTTATACCTCAGCTAGTCAGTGCAAATCCGCCATATACCCTCGCCATTCAAACAACTGCGGTGTCGGCTAAGGTTACTCGCCCCATCCGAGGGACGCCTCCCGAAAGGCCGCAGCTAGCATCATGCCCTCCCTCGGCAGGTTGCCCCCTGTAGCTGGTTTCTGAGGACTGACACACTGGCCATCTGCCTGCAACTTGAATGAACCCGGGTATAAAACGGAGACAATAAAATTGAATCGAACTCAATAGAGATTGGATTCATGTCGCTCAAGGATAGCAGACTTCACAGACAACGCTTGACCGCATGATTATTCGTCGAAGAACCAATAGCCTTGATTGACCAACGTGGTTAACTCAGCAATAAACCGTGGATTTTGGCATGCATTGCCCAACTCTTTTTTACCGATAACAGCATAACGACACAGGCAATCCGCCGCTACAGGATCGTGAATTTCCAACCGTTCGCTATTGATGAAAAAGCCACCACCAACTTGCAGCACTTTCAGACCATTCAGCCGTGTCAGCACTTCGCCATTCATCAAAGCATCGGCAATCTCGTGCTGTTCAAAAGGGGGGCGCACTGGGGCAATGTCTAACTCGTGGCGCGGTGTTGTGACAAAGCAACCAAGCCAATTTTTAAAATCCTCTGGCTGATTAATCATGTCGATCATCATCGTACGTAAACGCTCGAGCTCATCATCTTCAACTCGCCCCGGATGTTCGCGACAGGTAAGATCGGCATCGCTATAATGCTCACTACCGAGATCGTTTTCCAACACATAGTCAGCGAAGCTACTGATCAAGTCCCTACTATTAGGCCCACGGAAACCTACAGAGTAGTTAAGCGCAGTTTCGTGAGTCAAACCGTCGTGTGGAAACCCCGGTGGGATATATAAAATATCACCCGGTTCAAGGTCTTCATCAATGATCGGTGTAAACGGTTCAACGTGTAACAACGCAGGATGTGGGCAAAACTGCTTGAGCGGCAGTTTGTCTCCAACGCGCCAACGGCGACGCCCCATTCCCTGTATGATGAACACATCGTATTGATCAATATGTGGCCCCACTCCCCCACCAGGGACGGAAAAAGAGACCATTAGGTCATCCAGACGCCAATCTGGCAGCACTCGAAATGGGCGCACCAGCGCAGCAGAGGGAGTGTGCCAATGGTTAACAGCCTGGGCGAGCAGCGACCACCCTGTTTCCCCCAGATTATCAAAATGCTCAAACGGCCCATTGCTGGCATGCCACTGACCATTTCTCTGGCTTACCAGACGGCTATCCACCTCGGCTTCCATTGCCAGCCCCGCCAATTCGTCCGGTGTGATAGGATCGACGAAATCAGGGAAAGCATTCTTTAAAATAACGGGACGCTTTTGCCAGTATCTTTCTAAAAATTCAGGCCAATTAAGGTCAAGTCGATAAGACATACTTTCACACCATTGAGAAGATAAATGGGCTTGATTATAGGTAGGCTAACGCCCACACCGCCTTGTCATTGGTCAAAAGTTTGTTTGCACAGTTACGGATTAGTGGTTCACATCCCGATGGAATGGGTTTTATTTTTGCGCCATTCGCAGGCGATCGTTTGAGCACAAAGCAAGAAGTGCCCCTAAAAACCTGACATCGCCGTTGTCGGGTTTGAACAAGGTGCACGCCTTCCACCCTGCGGTTTTTGGGGCTGTGATAGCAGGCATCATCGGCAATTAAGCGACACAGTCTAATAGGTGCGTAGCCGCGTCGATAACAGATTGAGATTTTATATCAGCCACTTGAGTACCTTCATGCAATAAGATGTGAGGTACGCCCAGCGGATACCAGCGCAAATATTTTTCTGGACGGTTTTCAAATAACGCCACCGTCGGAATGCGCAAGGCAGCACCTAGATGAACAGGTGCGCTATCTGCCGATATGACCAAATCCAACTGGCTCATTGCCGCAATGAGGTCGTTAACCGTTGGCGTAGAAAGACAACGGACAGGAAGATGGGCTAATTGTTCCTCGGTTGGTTTTTCTGCAGGATCATGGAAGATGTACAGCTCGGCTTTCTCTTGAAGAGCTTTCATCGTGTCTAGCCATTTTTGCCAATCCCAACGACGATCGGCGGATTTATTAGAAATAAACAGGCCTACGCGAGGTTTACTCTTTTCGCCAAACCATTCACACCATTTATGCTGTAACGGTAGCGAGGGGTATACATGCAACCGTAATGAACTCGGATCTACTGAGGCCAGTTCAGGCATCAGAGAAAAACCTGACAAAGCTTCGTGTTTTATTGGCCGGTTGGCAACATGTGAAGCCACCCGATCGTCAAATTCGCTCTGCTCATTGTGCCAACGAGAATCTGCAATATTCAGTTGCCGGATAAACTGGATGCTATTTTTATTCATCCCACCATTGGGAATAATAGCCATATCGAAATGTAATCCTCTCAAACGCCAAATCAGAGCAATACGGTCGATGAGTGCATTAAGTCGTCCGGGACGTTGGTTGCGTTCACACTGCTTACTGTAAACATAAGTGTGTACGGTTGTGATATCTGGATTATGAGCGAGTACAGACATGTTGTATTTGTTAGCCAACACGTGGATTTCAGCCTCAGGCCAACGTTGCTTAAGAGCATGGATAAAGGCGGTGGTACAGACCATATCGCCAAGAAAATCAATCCGGACAACCAAGATACGTAACATTTGAATCGGACTCTTTAAAGAAGAATGTCTACGCTATTATTCATGAGTTGATTGTTTTTGGGTAGTGGATGAAAAACAAAGGTCTTTTTGCCGGCAAAGCACAGTGATATAAACAGTCTGAGAACCACTGGTGAATTTTTCTGATCTTGAGAGACCAAGCATATTACAGCCAGGTGGTATTCTTTGACTGCACATTAGATATGTGTCCTTTAATTGCCAGCGAGCACTGCTGGCGGCCATTTGCGCACGGCGAATGCATCCACTGCGCGATCATATGGACCAAACAAGCACTGGACAAAGCACTCATGCGCTCAAATGATCCAGCCCAGAAAGGAGCCTATGGGCAATTAAGACATTGGCTGGTTGAGCCAAAAAATCGCCGCATTCAGTATCGTGGCGAATCCAATCCAAACGGCATAAGGAATAAACAGCCGTGAAGCTATCTTGTCGAACTTCTGCGCCTGAATGATGAAAAGTAGTACGGTGACCAACAATAGCGTGATAATCACCAACGCCGTTCCTGGTTGATGCGCCACAAAAAACACCGGGGACCATAACCAGTTCAGTGCCATTTGCAGCGCCCATATCCCCATGGCGATGCTTCTTGGTGCCACTCGCCAGATCAACCAGCCAGCAACCGCAATCATGATATAGAGTATCGTCCAGACAGGAGCAAACACGGCATTAGGCGGATTGAAGGACGGTTTGACCAAATTGGCATACCATGCGTCAGGCCCAGTTAAAAAACCAAGCACAAACCCTACCCCGATCACCACAACCAAAAAATAGACCAGCATAAGAAAATCAGCCGACCGTTTGCTGGCATTTTTTACTGCATGGGTCATATGAACAATTCCTAATTGCCTTATTAAATGAAGTCTCAAACATGCTTTATACCCAAGTTCATTCAAATTGCGGCTAGGCGGCAACGGAACGAAACCCGAGTAGCTTACTCAAGGGTAACCGACAAATCTGCCGGAGCAGATTTAAATGCTGCTTGCAGCGGCCCCGAAGGGCGAAGCCTACGGACAGACAGAGTAACGTAACCAACACCACTGCGGATTGGATGCCAATGAACATATAAGCATAGCGATACGATTTTTAAAACATCGCCTGCGTGTGCTGCTGAATTTTTAGGCGTAACCAGCGGCGTAAACGATCATTATGCGTGCGTTCATGCCAGATCTGCATCATGTCGATATGCGGTAAGGAGAGTGGTAATGGGTAAAGACATAGCTCAGGATCGCGGGCAATAGCGTCCTCCCCGACTGAACGCAAACAAGTCAACAGCAAATCACTGCCTCTGATTAGACGGCTTGGCGCAAGAAAGCTAGACAGCCCTGCAACCACTTTACGTACCAGCCCCTGGCGCTGAAGTTCGCGATCAACGCGTCCGTTCAAATCGCCAGTCAATGTTGTCAAAACATGGTCGCAAGTGAGATAGGTATCCAGATCCAATCCTCCTTTCAGCAGAGGATTTCCTATCGCAGCCAATACCACAAAATCCTCACTCAGAAGGCGCTGTTGATGAAAGGTGTCCGGTAATTGGTCATAAAAACCCGCAATAGCCAGGTCACACGTCCCTTTTTCAAGTTCTTCGCGCGGCAGCAATCCACGTGTGTTATGGGTTATCAACACTAGATTGGGTGCCTCATGGCGCAGTATCGGTAATAAACCCGGCAGCAGGATCTGTTCCATATAGTCGGTAGTGTAAATATGTATGCGCTCCGGGCGCGTAAGAAAATCCTGTCCTTCACACTGCTCGTAGAAGGTCTCGATATCTTCAACCAGTTTTTGAACCTGAGTCGCAAGCTGATGCGCTCGTGGCGTGGGGGTCAACCCACGAGCGGCTCTGACAAATAGAGGATCGCCGAACTCATGACGTAATTTACTGAGCTTGTGACTCATCGCGGGTTGGCTAAGTGACATCCGAACCGCAGCTTGAGAGGCATTACGTTCCTGGTACAACACATGAAAAAACAGCAACAGGTTAAAATCTTTGTTAGAAATATTCATTTTTTTAATGCCTTGAATGAAATATTTTTATTTTTTGAATTATAACAAGTCATCTAAGCTTAGTTCCAACTGAACGCTGCAGGTAGCGATTTGAGCACAGAGCAATGTATAGCCACTCCTTGGTTATTTTTGCTGTATAACATTGCTGATAAGTGGAGGAAACGGGTGATTTTTGCAGCTCAAAAGAGACTATTTCTGCCTCACTCGTTTGAAAATCAGGAGCTAAACTCAGTAAGTTCTTATTTTGCTATACATCTGGTGGTTAAAAGCCGCTCCCAGTGTGGAGTCCAACGGAAAGTTGTGGGATGATTAGCCAGCTTTTTAGGGGGCGGAGATGCGAAAACTTACGCTGCTATTGCTGATATTGCTCGGCTGGTTGCAGTACTCACTGTGGTTGGGGAAAAATGGCGTTCACGATTATGTGCGAGTCCATGAAGACGTAGTGGCTCAACAGAGCAATAATGCCAAACTAAAAGCGCGTAACGACCAACTGTTTGCCGAGATCGATGACTTGAATGACGGCTTGGAAGCGATAGAAGAACGCGCACGTGATGAGCTGGGAATGATTAAGCCCGGTGAAACTTTCTATCGCCTGGTTCCTGAACAATCCAGACGTAACAGTGCGTCCCCATCGCAAAATAACCTAAAAAAATAACGCATGAAACATTCAGTAGACTCCTTGCCCCAGGTGATTGCCGTCTTGCCCGCTGCCGGTATAGGCAGCCGCATGCAGGCTGATTGCCCAAAACAGTATTTAACTATCGGACATCAAACTATCCTCGAGTACGCGATCCACGCTTTGCTGCGCCATCCGCGTATTACCCAAGCGATCGTTGCTATTAGCCCCGAAGATCATCATTTTCAGTCATTGCCTATCGCACAAGATCCACGTGTGACCGTTACCGTGGGGGGAAATCAACGCGCACACTCTGTCATGGCCGGACTAAAACTGGCAGGCAATGCCGAATGGGTACTGGTCCATGACGCAGCACGCCCCTGCCTGCATGCTGACGACCTGGAACGTTTATTGGCGATCACCGATCACAGTGTAGTCGGAGGCATTCTTGCTGCGCCGGTGCGTGATACTATGAAGCGTTCAGAAGCCTGCCAAAGTGCCATCTCACACACCGTTGAACGCCAGGATCTGTGGCATGCACTGACACCACAGCTTTTTCCACTCGCGTTGCTGAAATGCTGTCTGCAGCGTGCACTCGATGAAGGGGCGACAGTCACCGATGAAGCTTCAGCGCTTGAACATTGCGGCTATCATCCACTGCTGGTAGCCGGACGTTCGGACAACATTAAAGTGACGCGGCCAGAGGACTTGAAACTGGCGGCGTTCTATTTAACTCAGTTGAATCATTAAGGAGCGCATATGCGTATCGGTCACGGTTTTGACGTACATAAATTTGGTGGCGAAGGGCCTCTGGTGATCGGTGGTGTTCGCATTCCTTTCGATAAAGGCTTGCTGGCACACTCTGATGGCGACGTCGCACTTCATGCAGCTACCGATGCCCTGCTCGGTGCCGCGGCATTGGGTGACATAGGAAAACTTTTCCCAGATACCGATCCGGCATTCAAAGGAGCGGATAGCCGCGAGTTATTACGCGAAGCGTGGAAACGCATTCGGGCAAAGGGCTATCGTCTGGGAAATCTGGATGTCACCATCATTGCTCAGGCGCCGAAAATGGCACCGCACATCCCTCAAATGCGTATTTTCCTGGCAGAGGATCTGCAGTGCCACATGGATGATATTAACGTAAAAGCGACCACAACCGAGCAACTGGGTTTCACTGGGCGTGGAGAAGGCATTGCCTGTGAGGCAGTAGCCTTGCTAATCAAGGAGTAACAGATGGATATGGCAAATCTGACCTGGCTACATGGCAAGCCACAAGCCACCGGTGTGTTGAAAGCCAAACCAGAAGACTTTTTCGTCGTTGAGGATTTAGGCTTCGTACCAGATGGTAAAGGGGAACATCTGCTGGTGAATATCCGAAAAAACGGCTGCAATACCCAGTTTGTCGCCGACGCTCTGGCTAAATTCGCCAGTATACATCCCCGTTCGGTCAGCTACGCAGGATTGAAAGATCGTCATGCGGTAACAGAGCAATGGTTTTGTCTCCACTTACCGGGTAAAGATTCACCGGATCTTACACAGTTTGTGCTCGAAGGTTGTGAAGTGCTGCAAGCTGCCCGCCATTTACGCAAGTTGCGTATTGGCACGTTGAAAGGTAATTATTTCACCGTGGTATTGCGACATATCAGCGACCGCAACGAGGTTGAACAACGTCTACAAGCCATTGCTAAAAGTGGTGTACCCAATTATTTTGGCAGTCAGCGATTTGGCCACGGTGGAAATAACCTGACCTTAGCGAGACGCTGGGCTAAAGACGAGATCCGCGTCAAAGAGCGCAACAAACGCAGTTTCTATCTTTCAGCCAGCCGTAGCGCGCTGTTTAACGCTATCACCAGCCAGCGCCTGGCCAATAATCAGCAAAAAACGTTGATGGATGGGGATGTTTTGCAACTGGCTGGGCGTGGTAGTTGGTTTGTGGCCAAAACGGAAGAACTGAACAACTTGCAACAGCGGTTAGAAGCTGGCGAACTGATGATTACTGCCCCGTTACCTGGAGACGGTGAGCCAGGAACCGCAGCGGAAGCACTTAACTTTGAACAGCAGTGCTTATTACAACAGCCAGAATTACTCGCGCTTTTAAAGCGCGAGCGCGTTGAGCCGGCTCGCCGTGCACTGTTGTTGCAACCGCAGAAACTGCTGTGGAACTGGTGGGATGATGCCACCGTTGAATTGCGTTTTTGGTTACCAGCAGGCAGTTTTGCCACCAGCGTAGTGCGCGAAATCATACAACAGAACAATGGTGAAGCGGATATTACGGAATAATTTAGTTGATGTTATTGATGTGGTGATAGGCGTTATTAAACATGAGCACGAAATTTTTCATCGTCATTCCTTTAACCTGCAAAGGCAAATTTTAGGCGTCCATTTGCATGATACGCATCTGCATGCACGCTATCTGTCGGGGACAAAAGTACCTTCGCAGTTATGTGGCGTTATTCAGTTCGAGCACATCTGTATGAGCGAATAGCGTTTTAAACGGGTAACGATTAAGAGCGTTAGAGCCTGTCTTGAGCTCATTTCTTCATGTCTGGGATAGCCGGCCATTGGGCCTACTTGGAACGTTAAACTTGACCAGTATACGAGAAAGCGTATTAACGTAAGTCTCTTCAACTGAATCGTACTTTTTCACGTCGTCAAATGAACGACTAAAGGCTTCTCTTAAATCTCGTTCTTTGCTAGAGATGTCGTCGTTACCAACTCTTTGATAAAAAAAACAAAGATTGATACCGACTCAATCATGTTGGTTACATAGCTTCAATGCCACAATAACTACAACGCTTGCCTTGCTGCCCCAACCTCATCACAATAAAGAAAAGGACATATTGGACTCACTCTTGAAAAGAACAATAAAAACAGATACATATGTAAATACAGTTCGGAATGTAGTTTTCTTTTTTATTATGATAAAAAATCTTTTACATTCAATATGAAAATATTATTGAGTAATGATGACGGCGTCAGCGCACCGGGTATCCAGATACTGGCAGCGGCACTGCGTGAGTTTGCCGAAGTGCAGGTTATAGCCCCGGATCGTAACCGTAGTGGGTCCTCTAATGCGCTGACATTGGAGTCACCACTGCGTACCCAGTCTTTTCCTAATGGCGATATTGCAGTCCAGCATGGAACCCCCACCGACTGCGTTTACCTTGGAGTTAATGCTTTGATGCTCCCAAAACCCGATATGGTGATTTCAGGAATCAATACCGGGCCTAATTTGGGGGATGATGTTATCTATTCCGGTACTGTGGCTGCCGCGATGGAAGGCCGTCATTTGGGCTTGCCGGCTATTGCCGTATCACTTAATGGTGATCACCACTATGATACAGCGGCGGTGATCACCTGCCGCTTGCTGCGCGCATTACAGCGCAACCCATTGCCTTCAGGTAGAATCTTCAACATTAACGTACCCGATTTGCCTTTGACGCAACTGAAAGGAATACGCGTGACTCGCTGTGGAAGCCGATATCCCGCCAACAAGGTATTCAGCCAGAAGGACCCACACGGTCAGAAATTGTATTGGATAGGCCCTCCAGGAGAGAAATTTGATGCAGGTCCAGATACTGATTTCGCAGCAGTGGACCAAGACTACGTTTCCGTAACGCCCTTACAGGTCGATTTAACAGCTTATGGGACACAGAATGTGTTAGCAACTTGGTTAGCCGAGGCAGAGGTTTTCGGGGAATGTTAAAAAAACACATGCAAAAATTGCTGACGCAGTTACGTCAGCAAGGGATAAGGGATGAACTGTTGCTTAAGGCAATTGAAGAAGTCCCCCGCGAACGTTTTGTTGACGAAGCGTTAGCCCACAAAGCCTACGAAAATACGGCATTGCCTATTGGTTCGGGGCAGACAATTTCCCAGCCTTATATGGTAGCGCGCATGACCGAACTGCTAAGTTTGCAGCCGACTTCCAGAGTTCTCGAAATCGGTACAGGTTCTGGATATCAGACTGCTATCTTGGCACATCTGGTACAGCACGTCTGCTCTGTTGAGAGGATTAAGGGGCTTCAGTGGCAAGCAAAGCGCCGTTTGAAGCAACTTGATTTGCACAATGTCTCTACCCGCCATGGTGATGGCTGGCAAGGTTGGTCATCGCGTGGCCCTTTTGATGCAATCATCGTAACAGCCGCTCCCCCTGAAATTCCCCAAGCACTAATGCAACAGTTAGATAACGGTGGTATTTTGGTGTTGCCTGTTGGCGAACAGACGCAGATACTTCAATGTATTCAACGGCGTGGTGATGATTTTTCTGTTAATTCTGTTGAGGCCGTGCGCTTTGTTCCCCTGGTGAAAGGTGAACTGGCTTAAAAACGATTCGATCCGGGCTGTGCCCAAGTTACCTGAAATTCAGCGGCACCGCCAAGTAACAGACCCCATAAACACAGAACCTAAAATATCGCAGGTATGGTTTAAAAACGATGGGTAGTAATTGTTTTATTATGTAGCAGTACCAATATGGTCACACAATTGGCACTGCTTTTGAATCTCTGACGGGAAATCTACTGGTATTCAGTGATCGGTCAGGGAAACCCTTCTTCTTGAAGCTGAGGTAACACTGTACTCCAAGAATTTGAAGTTGTAGCGAGAGGCAATTGGGTGCATGTTATCGCCATCCTCCAATACGCTAGGGCTTTAAAAGCACTTGGTATAATGCTCAGCTACGCTGTAAGGGTATTTTTTGGAAATAACACTGATATTGCTGTCATGGGGGAAGCATGAATACGGGAAGCCCAATGATTACTTTAGGCCGGGTTGCGGTGTGTACGGTATTAAGTTTGTGGTTGGCAGGTTGTTCGAATAATAATTCTACCTCGGCACCTATTAGCAGCGTTGGTAGCGGCGGTAACGACGCTGCAACAGTATCCAGTAATGCGGGGCGTATTGTTTACAATCGTAGTTATAGTGAGATCCCTAAGGGGAGCTACAGCGGTAACACCTATACCGTTAAGCGTGGAGACACACTATTCTATATTGCGTGGATCACCGGTAACGATTTTCGAGATCTAGCACAGCGCAACAATATTCCTCAGCCGTATAACCTGGAAGTAGGTCAAACCATTAAAATTGGTAATGGCTCTGCCGGGAGTAGTGGCGGTATGCTGGCTTCGACAAATTCGAGCAACGGGACTGTACCAAAGCCACCTTCAAGTCATCAGATACAAACTACAACGGTTGATTCTCAATCAACTAACGCGTATTCTGGTAACTCAGGTAAACAGAATGTAGGTAAAATGTTACCTTCATCAGGTGCGGTCGTGACAGGTTCTGCCGCCGCTCCTGTTACCGCGCCAGCTGCGGCACCTCCGGTGAGCAGCACCGCCAGCAACAGCACTCCAGTGAGTAGTTGGAGATGGCCAACTGACGGTAAGATCATTGATAACTTCTCTTCATCGGAAGGAGGGAACAAAGGTATCGATATCTCTGGCACCCGTGGGCAGCCTATTTTTGCTACCGCCGATGGTCGTGTAGTTTATGCAGGCAACGCTTTACGGGGTTACGGTAACCTAATCATCATTAAGCATAATGATGATTACCTGAGTGCCTACGCCCACAACGACACAATGCTGGTCCGGGAACAACAAGAAGTGAAGGCGGGGCAAAAAATAGCAACGATGGGAAGCACCGGAACCAGTTCAGTACGTTTGCATTTCGAAATTCGCTACAAGGGGAAATCCGTAAACCCGCTGCGTTATCTTCCGCAGCGATAGATTGGGCAGAGTGTGTTGCATTCTGCTTGTAGTATCACGGGTAGGAGCCGCTTTATGAGCCAAAATACGCTGAAAGTTAACGAGTTACATGACGATGCAGATTTCGACGAGAATGCCATGGAAGCCGAATCACTCGACGAAAAAGAACTGGTAGAAGACGACACCATCGAGAACGATTTAGCTGATGATGAGCTGTTGTCTCAAAGTGTTACCCAACGCGTATTGGATGCAACGCAGCTCTATCTGGGCGAAATTGGTTATTCACCTCTACTGACTGCAGAGGAAGAAGTCTATTTTGCACGGCGCGCTCTGCGCGGAGACGTACCATCACGCCGACGCATGATAGAAAGCAACCTGAGACTGGTAGTGAAAATTGCCCGTCGTTATGGCAATCGCGGCCTTGCACTGCTGGACCTCATTGAAGAGGGAAATCTCGGCCTGATACGTGCGGTTGAAAAGTTTGATCCAGAACGCGGTTTCCGTTTTTCTACTTATGCAACTTGGTGGATACGTCAAACAATAGAACGGGCAATCATGAACCAAACCCGGACTATTCGTTTGCCAATCCATATCGTTAAAGAGCTGAATGTTTATTTACGCACCGCGCGTGAGCTTTCTCACAAGCTGGATCACGAACCAAGTGCTGAAGAGATTGCGGAGCAACTCGACAAACCGGTTGATGATGTCAGCCGTATGTTGCGCTTGAACGAACGTATCACTTCTGTTGATACGCCGCTGGGGGGTGATTCAGAGAAAGCGCTGTTGGATATTCTAGCAGATGATAAAGACAATGGGCCTGAGGACGTGACTCAAGACGACGACATGAAACAAAGCATCGTTAAATGGTTGTTCGAATTGAATGCCAAACAGCGTGAAGTGCTGGCTCGTCGTTTCGGTCTGTTGGGTTATGAAGCGGCAACGCTGGAAGATGTGGGCAGTGAGATCGGTTTAACCCGTGAACGTGTCCGCCAAATCCAAGTTGAAGGTTTACGCCGTCTGCGTGAAATTTTACAACTGCAGGGTTTGAGCATCGAGGCACTGTTCCGCGAATAAACTTTCCTTAGCCAAAGTAAAAATCCACCTCTTGAAGAGGTGGCTTTAAATGGGGCTCCCTAGAAGGGAGCCTTGTCCGTTTTAATCCCGCAACAACCCCATCTGCTGTTCGTATTCTTGGTCCTTCTTATCCTGATGCCTCACATAACGCCTTATAATTTCTTCGTTCACACCAACCGTGTCAACAAAGTAGCCCCTTGCCCAAAAGTGATTCCCCCAAAGTTTCTTCCGTATATGTGGGAATTTGTTGTAAAGGCGAATTGCACTGCGTCCTTTCAGGACGCCCATTAACGTGGATATCGAGAGTTTAGGGGGCACCATCACAACCAGATGAACATGATCTGATTGCACATTCAATTCCAATATCTCGCAATCTTTCATATTGCACAGTATGTAAATTGAACGATAAAACTCTTTCCCTACTACTCCTGTGAGGATTTTGTAACGATACTTTGGCGTCCAAACCAAGTGGTATTTACAACGCCAGAACACATGTGCTGAACTTCTATAACTGCTCATGTCAGTGATTTCCTTCTTACTTGTGGTGAGTAAGCTGGAATTTTCTGGCATGGGCTTTCTTCAGGCTAGAGCCTCACAGGAACAATCACCACCTCCCAAGGAGGTGGTTTAGGGCTGACAACACTTAATACCAAACAAAACTGTTTATCCCTTATCTTGCGGGAAATTTGTGTTTCTTATGCCTGATTTAACCTAAACTAGACTTTTCAGTCGGTAAATCCACTCCAGTGCTTGCCGTGGCGACAGAGCGTCAGCATCTAATGCCTCCAATGCTTCTAATGCCGGGGAAACCTCTTCATTCAGTAGCGTCATCTGAGTAGTATCCGCCTTACCGGCAGCAGCTTGGCTGGACATCGTCTCCAGTTCACGTAACTTCTGGCGCGCACGCTTAATCACATCACGAGGCACACCGGCCAATGCCGCAACTGCCAATCCATAACTTTTACTGGCTGCGCCATCTTGCACACTGTGCATAAAAGCAATCGTATCACCATGTTCCAGAGCATCTAGATGTACATTGACCACGCCTTCTATTTTTTCTGGCAGCGTTGTCAGTTCAAAGTAATGGGTAGCAAATAATGTCATCGCTTTGATCCGGCCCGCCAGATTTTCGGCACAAGCCCAAGCAAGGGAAAGCCCATCATAAGTTGAAGTACCGCGACCAATTTCGTCCATTAGCACTAGGCTGTTCTCAGTAGCATTGTGAAGGATATTAGCAGTTTCGGTCATCTCAACCATGAAGGTAGAGCGACCAGAGGCTAAATCATCAGCAGCGCCCACGCGAGTAAAAATACGATCCACCGGACCGATAGTCGCTTTGACTGCTGGCACAAAACTACCAATATGTGCCATCAAGACAATCAACGCAATTTGCCGCATATAGGTACTTTTTCCGCCCATATTGGGTCCGGTAATGATCAGCATACGGCGCTGCGGAGAAAGTGAAACCGGGTTGGCAATAAACGGCTCGCTCAAAACCTGCTCGACCACTGGATGACGACCATCAACAATGTGGATACCCCGTTGTTCACTGATGGTTGGGCAAGCGTAATTCAGCGTTTCCGCACGTTCGGCAAGATTAACCAGTACATCCAGTTCCGCCAATGCCCCTGCGCTCTGCTGTAATGCCTCAAGATGAGGTAACAACAAATCAAACAGTTCGTCATACAACCCTTTTTCTATCGACAGTGCCTTCCCTTTTGACGTCAGCACTTTGTCTTCATATTCCTTCAACTCAGGAATGATGTAACGCTCCGCATTCTTCAGAGTTTGGCGGCGAACATAGTGGATCGGGACCAGATGACTTTGCCCGCGACTGACCTGAATATAATAACCGTGCACGCCGTTAAAACCGACCTTAAGGGTGTCCAGGCCCAACTTCTCACGTTCACGGATCTCCAGGCGGTCAAGATAATCGCTGGCGCCGTCTGCAAGTGCACGCCACTCATCCAGTTCTTCGTTATAGCCAGGGGCAATTACACCGCCGTCACGAACCAGAACAGGAGGCGCTTCAACAATAGCACGTTCAAGTAGCGTCTTCAGTTCATCAAAATCACCGATCTGAGACAGAAGTTTTTGTACATGGGCCGTTTCTGTACTTTTCAGCAATGCGCAGATATCCGGCAATTGCTGAAAGGCATGGCGCATACGGGCAAGATCACGAGGACGCGCGGTGCGCAATGCCAATCGTGCAAGAATTCGCTCAAGATCGCCAACCTGACGCAGCGGTTGCTGTAGGTCAGCGCTTAGATTCTGCAGTGTGATGATCGCCTGCTGTCGATTGTTCAGTACAGCCATGTCGCGCGTAGGCATATGCAGCCAGCGTTTGAGCATTCGGCTACCCATTGGGGTAACGGTGCGATCAAGTATCGCAGCTAGAGTATTTTCACTTCCCCCGGAAAGGTTTTGAGTAATCTCCAAATTACGACGTGTTGCCGCATCCATGATAATACCGTCTTGCTGGCGCTCCATGGAGATACCACGGATATGTGGCAGTGAAGTGCGCTGAGTGTCTTTGACATACTGCAATAGACAGCCCGCTGCACGTAATGCAAGATCGGCCTGTTCGACACCAAATCCGTTGAGATCACGGGTACCAAATTGTAGATTCAGCTGTTGGCGTGCAGTTTCCAGCTCAAACTCCCACAGTGGACGACGGCGAAGGCCATGGCGCTGTTCAATCAGCACCATTTGTTCGAACGTTTCTGGATATAGTAATTCAGCCGGGTTAGTGCGTTGCAATTCAGCTGACATAGTTTCGAGATCTTCCGGTTCGGCAACTCTGAAACAGCCAGAACTGAGATCCAAAGTGGCATAACCAAAACCGCGACTATCTTGCCATATAGCTGCCAGCAAATTATCTTGGCGTTCTTGCAGCAAGGCTTCGTCGGTGATCGTGCCTGGCGTCACTATGCGTACAACTTTACGCTCTACCGGACCTTTACTGGTAGCAGGATCGCCAATCTGTTCACAAATCGCAACCGACTCACCAAGTTGAACTAACTTGGCGAGATAGTTTTCCACGGCATGGTGCGGAACGCCTGCCATTGGAATAGGTTCCCCTGCTGAAGCACCGCGCTTGGTCAGAGAGATATCCAACAATTGGGATGCACGTTTAGCATCGTCGTAAAACAGCTCGTAGAAATCCCCCATACGATAGAAGAGTAAGATTTCTGGATGTTGCGCCTTAAGGCGCAGGTATTGCTGCATCATTGGCGTATGCGAATCGAAAGTTTCGGTTTTTGTCATAACGCTACCGCTTCTAATCCATTGAATTTAAATTTCATTGTGATTCTGATTGTTATCATTAGGTATCACTTAGTCTCATTAAAAACCACTAAACGTTGCTTGCTGTTAGCACAAGCCTGAACGCAGGCTGCTATGTTGGCTATCGTATAATGTCTCCACTCAAACTCAAAACCTACGCCTAACGAGCTAAAAATGGATTTATAACTAATAAGATCAATATATTGACCATAAAAATGGATAGCAGACGCAGAGTAGGGCAAATCTTTAGCATTCAAAGCAGTAAAAATGATGAAGCCAACGGACAAAAGCCAAACTGATATCAGTGAAAATCGAGGCTTGCTTATTTTCACTACGATCATTACGACTTTTTTCTAACGCTATACTAGCCCAGTGAGCAATAGGCTGTCGTAGGTAAAAATTGGAAGCTTCCCGCAACTACGCTTGCAACGGCTCAAGTTAGGTTGCAAGAACTGAAGCAAATCAGAAATGAAGGACGCTGTCCGGCCACTGAGTTGAAAGAAAGGAAGCAAAGGCTGTTAGAGGAAAGCCATTCGCGGTATCTAAGCAGTTCCTGCACGATTTATTCACCCGAGATCGTACCAAGTATCTCAGTCGAACTGACCGTGTAAGTTACTTGACCAACATTTTCAACAAACGTAAACGTATGACCTTTGATGACATGATCGGGCAGGCGATCAACCGTGGCTGTCAGGTGAAGCATCAATGGTCAAAACGCGATATACCAAACAAGCCATTCCGAAACTTGTTGAAAACAGTATGGGGCAATCTAGAACCGCTGCATATCAACCTTGATGCGTTGCGGCAATATGTGGACACTCACCACTCAGCTAAAAATATGATGTTCTACCGCAATTTCCTGTCTCATTTGGCAGAGGTAGGCGTAGATCTGATTTCAGACACGCCACTGGTTGTTGCGTACCGGCAGTCATATAAATCAGCTAAAATAGGTGGTCGCTCGTTCGAAATCGGCACTAGCTTCCAAAGTTTGCCCTCCAAGATGAAATGGGCGTGTCTTGCTCGTGGTTACAACTACGATATAAAGAGGTGCCAGCTTGAGATCCTGCGCCATGAACTACAGTCTATCGACGTTTCAGACCGTAACTTACGGCTTCTGGATTCAAAAGTGATCTGCAAGGTTTTAGGGGTAGATGAAGCGTTGGTTAAGCAGTTTAGGTATGCCAGTGTGTTCAACTCTGGTTATGTCAGCCTTTCCTTCAGAAGTGCGACTGTCCGCCTGCTGAGAAAGGAGTTCGGACGCTCTAAAGCCAAACTATTCTCCTGCGCTGGCTTGAACACTTGGAGCCACTCAAGCACGATCTGGCTAGGTTACTGGACGTTTATGAAGCTACTGGTAAAACTAACCGCTATGGAAAGTGTGTTACAAATGCGGTGGGGCAGACCTTCAAATGTACTTACAAGTGCGTGGCAACAGGTACACGGCGGAAGAGTGATGTAATGCGCCGCAAGCTGCTGGCTCATATGCTGCAAGGGTTGGAAAGCTTGGCGGTCTACCAATTTGTACGCGATCATCCAGGTCTGATATGCGCGTTAGAGCACGATGGGTTTATTTCTTACCGCTTGATTGATGAAAGTTGGCGGCATCCATATTTGAAGATTGTCTTGAAAAATCAAGCATCGTAGCAATTTACCTTGGATGAGCAACGACTAGATCGCTGTCCCCCGTCATACTACAAGTTACAGGGGTTTTGGCTGCATTTTTGGCCTATCCAAGGGCCTAGTACCTTTGGGGGAGGTGCCACTGCAAGCGGTGTTAAACTCGTTTCCCGACAAAGCACCTATCCGCCCTAATTACAGAGGAAAAAGGAAAGATTTAAAAGCCATAACCCCGGTCAATTCAGTTTTTACCGGGCTTTTACTTTAAAGTTGTTGATAACGCTCATCTTGTAAAATAAGTGGTTGTATTTCTTCCTCCCACATACGCTTCTGATATGATTGTCCCTCCGTTGGCTCTGTTCGGTTATGAATACAGTCCTTAATCGCTTTTACAGCCAAATTAAACTCTTCTTTACTCAACTCACTAAAACTTATCTGATCCAAGGGTAGGTACATCATTATCTTTTCGTGTATATCCGGATGATTCGCCTGCAATGCCTCATCGAACAATGTTTCTAAAGCATTAGAGGCCGTTCGGTTAAGTCCTACCGTAAGACCCCTTTCACCATAGTTGTTATTATATGCCTTGCACCCTATATCAAAAAAAGAACCCATAATCACCTCATAATAATAAATTTTTCTTGTTGATTTTTAGGTAATGTTTTTATGTAATCCATAAACACTTTCTGGTTAGATGGTGTCAATACACTAAAATCAACAGGAACTATGTCCGCTTTCCCTAAATGGTCAAGGATTTGTTTTTGACCAATTGGGATTTCCCCATCAGTTCTCGTCACAGTCATGTTTTTCTCAAAGAACTTGTTTAGTCCATCAACTTCTTTTTGGGATAAGTTCTTTGTTGTATACATAAAATCAACAGTTTTTCCTGCATTAGGACCACTACTTATAATAAAATCAGCAGTTTTCCCCCCAGTATCAGGTGCTCTTTCTAGGGGCCCTAGCTTATTTTCCAGTCTTGCCGCAGCCGCGGCTTCTGCTGGATTGTACTTCCCATTGCCATTTATATCTGGTGTATTCAAGCGTTTTTGGCTTTCCAGAGGAGTGGAGTTTATTTTTGTTTCATTAATCCCATCGGCATTCTTGGTGAGTGATAGCTTTGAACCCATGCGCCTTGCACCAAGTAGGGCACTAGCAGCCACTGCAGCACCTGCCGTTTTCTCATTCAGTACCTGATCGAACCCTTTAGCAGCATCACCCCCCAGCTTTTTAGCAGTATCTGCAAACATTTCAGGGTTCTGGTTATAAATGCCTCCAGCAGCCAGTAAGCGACCTGCATTAGCGCTGTTTATCGTTCTCAACGGCGCTTGTGCTTGTACTGGGCTTTCTCCGCGCCTGAATTGATTCATTGGTGTTGGACGCGGTTTTCCGTTTGTTGTCCGGTAGTCTCGCCTAAGGACTGACTGATCGTATTGAGCAATAATCTTTTTTGTCCCCTCAAAACGAAAAGCCATAGGGTCAGTGCAAACCAGCTTACCGCCTTCATTGATATAAAACAGGTTTGCCGGGCCGTAGATATCACTCAACATCACCACATCACCGGAAAACACCATTTTTTCCAGTTTCTCTTTTTCACGTAGGCCGCGTGAAGCAGTGCGGTGCTGAACAGTACGATCTTCACGCATATTGATGATATAGCGACCCGTACCATAACCCTCATCAAACACATACTCTCGACAAATCCGTGACCAAGCCCTATGAGCACTGATTATGCGTTCAAACTCTTCAGGGGCAAGATTATCGTTCGGTAGATAGTACAAATAGATACCGGGCAAACTCAGGCTCACTGTTACCTCCGTGTTAAGCATTCGTAAAATGGACTTAACACTAGCACACTCAGAAAGCCTGGAAAATCATAAAACATCGTTAGGGTATCAGGTAGTAACACGCTGTCATTAGTCCTGCTGCGAGTCAATGACCTTCTTAACTCATTGACTTAAACACATCAACACAAAATCACTTTTTCAACGTATCGAGATAATCCGCCCATTTTTGCAGCCAAACCTTACACTCAGCCTCGTAGCGGTAGAGATCGTAAGTGCCTTCGATACCCTTACGTGAATGGCCTAAAACGGCTTCAGCGACCTCACTGGGACATCCAAGACGTGCCAAGCCAGTACGCACTGTTCGGCGTATGTTCTGATATGTAGAGTTTTATTATATATTACCAATCATCTGTGATATCTCATGTATTCTTTTTTCAGTCATGTCAGAAATGCAGTTGTTTATTGCAAATGAATGAGTTCGGCTGTTTTCTTCTATATGAAAAGCGTAAACATCACATGTGGAATTCATGTATTCAATCCATTTTGATTGTGACATCTTAACTTTTTCCAGTAATTTATTTCCTAAAACAATATCCGCAGAATAGCTTTTGTTTATCTCACTAATATATAACTCGTACTCTTTTTTTAGCTTTAAACTAACCTCATCTTTTTTTTGATAAGAACATACATAAGCCTGATTGGAATCAGTAATGTTATTACAATCGTCTTGAGCGTAAACCCCAAAGGAAAAAAAGCATATAATTATAAATTTCTTCATCTCATACTCTCCAAGTATTTAATTCTTTGCCTTCCCGGTTCATCATTTAGTGGTAGCGTACTCAAACCGGAGTAACAATGATGCGTGAGCAGATCTGCCTCATTAATGCCATTTGATGACTGAAAATAATTATGCTCAGCTTGCGCTGCTGGGATTCGATAATCAATCGCTGCCAGATGTCTTTTTGAATAGGGGGATCGAGTTGCGCAGTGACTTCATCAGCAATCAGCAATCGCGTACGCGGATCAAGTGCACGCAAAAGCGCTATGCGTGCCAGTTCACCGCTAGAAAGCTGGGCGGGTTTACGCATCAACCACTCTGGTTTGACATGGAGATATCCCATCTGCTTCTCATCTGGATGCCAGGCGTCGCCTAGCGCCTCTCCTGTGGTGCGATAGGGATTAAATGTCTGTTCAGGATGCTGGGGTACTAACTGGACGGGACAATAACCTTGCTTCGGCAAAGGGAGACCATCCAGAGTAATTTGTCCCTGTCGATATGTCTGCCAGCCCGCTAACACGCGGCCTAAAATTGTTTTTCCGTAACCGCTCGGTGCGGAAATACCTAACCGCTCACCGGTTGCTAAACTAAAAGAAAAATTTTGCCAGAGCAGGCGTTCATCCTGCTCAATTGTTAGTTGAGAAACACAAAACATTACGTACTCCCTGCACAACCTGACAGGCTCTCATCAGGAAACAAGCTGTAGTATTCCGGTAGGGCCAACCAGTGCCGACGTAGCGTCACACTTCCGCCTCCGTTTTTTAATTCAGAAATCGAGATATCATCGCTAATCCGACCTCCATTGAGCGCGACGATGCGGTCGGCATAACGCGCCGCCAATGACAAATCATGTGTTACCCATAATACGCCTGCCCCTTGAGCACTCAGATCGCGTAGTTGTTGTAATAGCTGGCATGCCAATGGTTCATCAAGCCATGCGGTAATTTCATCCGCCAGGATGTAGTGCGCGCCACCTAATGCTGCATTACAGGCCAACACACGCTTTGCCATTCCACCGGATAACTGCTTGGGATATTTCAGCAGAATATCTGTCTGAAGCTGAAAGTGTTTGATCTGTTGCTCAAGCGCTAGCACGCAAGAATGCTTTCCGCTCAATTGCAGACTACGCTTCAACTGGGTGCCCACTTTCAGTAAAGGATTGAGCGAACTTACCCCTTGTGGTACGTAGCACAGCGTGTTTCCACGTAGCTTTTTACACTGCTCCAAATTAAGTAATTTACCTTCGAGCCTGATCTCTCCGCTCATACGCAAATTTTCCGGCAGTAGGGCCAAAGCACTTTGCAGCAAGAGGCTTTTGCCTTCGCCACTGCCGCCCACCAAGGCTGTAATTTCACCGCGCTCTAAGCTCAGATTAATATCGCTGAGGATCGGTGATAGCTGTTTATGTCCGAACCAGTTGTAGTAAACATTTTCAACAGAGACATGCCTGAAATTTAACATGATTGATTCCTCAACCACAGGTAGTGGATCGCACGAACACATTGATCAAACAGTAAAACAATCAACAAAAGCATCAGGCCGGGAAACACAGCCAACCACCAGCTCCCATTACTGAGAAAACGCAAAGCATCTGACAGCAAAATCCCCAGCGATGGTTCATGAGGAGCCAGCCCGAAACCCAGAAAACTTAGCGCGGCACTATGCAAGACCGCATGAGGGAACATCAGAAGAGTGCCAACGAACCACTGCGCCGATAACGCCGGTAGATAATGAGTTCGCCAACAGTACCAACGACTATTCCCTATCCGCTGAGCCAGCGTTATGTAATCACTGGTGCGAATGCGTTGTGCTTCTGCACGAAGTATTAACGCCAGCTTTGGCCAGTGGGTTAAGGCGACGGCTATAACCACGCCTTGCTTACCGCCACCAACGGTAAAGCAGATTAAGACAAGTAATAATAAATGAGGTAATGAAAGCAAAGTGTCGATAACTAACCGTAGCGTCTGATCGATAGAGTGATGGATTAAGGTAAGGCTGGCGGCCAACATCGCAATGATCCCGCTGCATAATGCTGCGCCAATACCAATTTGCAAACTGGTCAATGTGCCCTGAAAGCAACGCAACCACAGGTCACGTCCCATATTGTCGGTGCCAAACCAGTGCGCAGCACTCGGTGGCTGATAGCGCGCTAGAAGATCGATCGGTATGTCTGCTGACAGCAAAGAAATACCATATGCGGTCAACAGACAGAGCAGTAAGGCGGACAAAGTAACGCGTAGCAAGGCTGGAACGGGATTATTTAACATTATTTATGTTCCAAGATGCGGTTCATTCTTGCCAATAACCGCGTGGCGAGAGTATTGCCACAAAATACCAACAAGGTACTAAACAGCACGATCCCCATTAGCAGAGGAATATCGCCGCGTAGCCCTGCGTCAATAGTGGCTTGCCCTAAGCCGGGATAGGCAAATATTTTTTCTGCCAGTAAAGATCCGCCGAAAAATTCACCTATCGAAGCAAACTGCAGGCACAAAGCAGGAGTCAGCGCGTGGCGAAATACTTGCACGCGTAATAATGACCAACCTTTATCGCCCTGAGCCCGAGCATAGTGCACAAAATCACTGCTCATTACTTCAGCAATTTTTTCCCGTGTATGTAGCGCGATTTGTCCGAAGCCCATCAAGCTCAGCGCAATCATTGGTAGAATTAAATGATGGATGCGGTCGCTAATACTGGCGTCCTGCGCGTTACTGCCCGGTTGCCAAGCGCAGCAAACTGGAAACCATTGCCAACGCACAGCAAAAATCACCAGTAATAATAATCCCACCCAAAACGTTGGTAGCGAAGATAACAAATAGCTAATGCGGCAAATTAAACGATCCGGCCAGCGGTTCAGGTAACGCCCGGCGGTAAATCCCATCAGGATACCTGATATGCCCGACAGCAACCACGCACTGTTTAACAAGGCAAAAGAGAGGGAGAAACGCTGACCAATCACTTCAGCGACGGGAGCGTTATACAACATCGAATAACCGAGGTCGCCCTTTAACACTTGCGAGAACCAGTGCCAGAATCGTAGCCATAAGGGTTGATCTAATCCCCAACGAGCGGCAATCAATGCATACTGTTGCGGGGGAACATACAGCAAATCGTTACCGATGTAGGCACGAATGGGGTCAACCGGGGAAAAGCTGAGTAGCGTGAAAGTTCCTGCCGATACCAGAATTAGCAGGAGTGCTAGCCTGAATAATAAATACGACACTTGCCGTAGTCCGTTAAACCGGGCCACGCTCAGTCTTGCCATGACCAACCGTATTAGTGACACGTCCATTTCCAGTCTTGCAGATTGTTCAGTACCGACCAACTGCCATGAATTTCAGGCGCAGCGTTGCCTAAATCGACACAAGGATTGGCAAGATAAATATGTTGTAAATTAAGTAGCCAGGCCCAGGCCGCATCGCCCTGTACGCCGACTCCCGTTTTACCGTCCCATTCCAGTTGCTGCCAGAAAGGAAGCGCTTGCTGCCATGTTGGAGCGTCTAATGCCTGTTGCAGGTGCTGATCAACAGTTGGATTGCTGTAGTAGCCCGGATTGTAATACCCAACACCAGCGGCTTTGCTGCTGTAATGATGATAAAGTTCCATTGGATCCAAGCTACCCCATCCAAACAGTGTTGGATTGGCGTGCATATTTCGCTCGACAGTTTCCCAACTGCCGGATTTCAGATCCATAGCGATACCCAGGGGCTTCAACATCGCACGAACGGCCTGTGCCAAATCGCGACGTGTACTGTCACCACTGGCGTACCACAACGTTACCTGCGCTTTTTGACCATTCTTGAGACGGATCCCGTCGTCGCCGACTTTCCAGCCCGCATCATCCAGGATCTGTTTCGCTCGGACAATATCACCATCTTGAAATGATGCCTGGTGGTTATCCCAGGGCAAACCCTGCACCGCGGTGTAAGCTGGGGTGGCGTGGCCTTCCATCAGTTGGTCGGCGAGCAGTTGACGGTCAATGGCGTAGTTAATGGCACGGCGGATAGCAACATCAGCAGTAATATCGTTGCCGACTGGGTAACCGTTCGCGTCTTTTTTTCCGGCATGCGTTGTGGGGAAAACAATCCCTCGGTTTTCTACGCTCGGACGAACCCACAGTTTTAAACTCTGCTGCGGTGTTACAGATACAGAAGGCGCAATTTTGACTACCCCTAATTGACCACTTTGTGCTGCCGCATACGCACTGTCCTCATCTAAAAAGACGAATATCAGCTTGTCGAAATCGTTTTTGTGGCCTGAGTAATAAGGATTAGCTTCGACAATGAGTTGTTGCCCCGGCTGAAAATCGACAAGACGGTACGGGCCTGCGCCGACAGGATTCTGCGCGTAGGTTTTAGCATCATATTTTTTTTCAGAAACGATCCCTAACGACCCTAATACATTGACGAATGTGCTTTGTGGGGCCGATAAGGAAATTTCAACGTGACGATCGTCTAAAACTTTGGCTGAAGCAAAATTACCCATATCAATTTTACCGCCACCTTGCGCAGCCTGATTATAAGTGAAAGCAATATCTCTGGCCGTAAGAGGGGAACCATCAGAGAATTTTAAATCGGGTTTTAGTGTTATTGCCCAGGTTTTTCCGTCAGCTTCATTAACTACATTTTCGGTCAGTAAATTATCCCAACTTAAATCGATTCGTTGTTTTAGCAGCGGACTGTGTAACAGCAAGTAGCTCCCGTGACTCCAGCCCAACAACGGATCAAAGCCTTCGGTTGGTTCATCACCAATCGCCAACATGAGCAAGCGCTGGGATGATGCCGAATTATCGGCATGGGAATAAAACGGCAATGTACTTACGATAAAAGCCAGAGCATAAGCGAGTGTTTTCAAATTTAGTGGCATGTAATGTCCTTGCCCCCCGTTACTTGTATGACAAAAAAGAGAAAAATATAAAAAACACCTAATGAAACTGAAACAATGTATCCCTGGACGATGAGATCAAATATGGAGCTTCTATACCCGTCATACTTCAAGTTGCATGGGTGTTGGCTGCTATCGTTCACCCTGGTCACATAGTTTATCTATGCTCCCAGGGCTTCACTCAGTTGCCGCCTACATGCAACTCGAATTATTTAGGGTATATCTTTTTTCATACCTTAATTCTTCTGTTCAAAATCACGTAAAAACTCCTCGCTGATCATGTTTCTGATCTCCCTTTCGTTACCTGCGCGTATCCGCGCAAGATGACGTCGATAAATTTAATCGCGCTATTTTAATCAGTAAAATAATTCCACTTAGGTGATATATTTGATGAGACATGCATGCTAGCCATCCTTCCTGATAATTGTCTTGCGCCCTGCCCGTCAGGGTCGATGAAACAGTACATAACCACACGATCAAACTGATTATTAAAAATAAGTAACGGTCATATTTTCCAAAGAAATGGCGTGGGTAATGAATACCCTGTCGAGACTTTACGAACCTTTTCCCAGAATGCGCGGATAGCACTTTTTACACCAGTACTGTCACACGAAAGCGCTTTGAAAATAAGCCCTGACTCATTGGGTAAACGGCTGACGCCATAGCACAACTGCTCGCTATAAAATGACGGGGACAAGGCTATAATTTCATCCTGATTCGCTTTAGGGGTTAATACGATGGCGTTGCCGTAAACGTCAAATACCCCCATCACGCCCACCACATCCAGCGGCTTTTGCTTAGGAGTCAAAACTAGTTTTTCGGTGAACAGGATACTACCAATTTCATTTTTCACCGTGATGCGGGAAGAGTAGACATCAAAGCCAAAGCGTTCATCCTGATGATGATGTTTGCGCCCAGACATTAAAATTTCCGAATAAATGACGGTCGCTGTCCTGTCGCATTCAATCACAGTATCACTGATAAACCGTGAATCGCGATGCGGAATAACCGGATCTGGCATAAATTCAAGATAAGCCTGTTTTCCGGTGCGTATATGCTGTGTTTGCGCAGCGAAGTTATTATCCATTGAATGAATTTTAGTCGCGGATTGCGTAGTGACGTGGGCACATGCTCCAGCGTCAACGATGATCTCTACGGTTAAACGATCCCCCTGCAAAATGCATCCGGAGGTGGAAATAATCGGCACACAGGGTAAAAATGGCATTTCCTCATCCCAGTAGAGCGCTTTTTGCACCAGTAACGGAACCTTTCTTTTCATTTCATGCAGGATACTTTTGGCTCCACTATGGGCAAATCTCAGTCGCAAATAACCATGTTTACCAACGGAGGCACTGGCCATTTGTGGTGGTTCTTGTTGATATTTCGACAACTCTGGCGCTAACGCACCCAGAGAGAGAGAATCGAGTGCCAGAGGCCCTTCATCATTGTTCTGCATCGTGACACCTATTTAGAGTGCGTAAACAGGAAGTCTTTTTCGATCATGTCTACCAAGGTATCAACGCCTTCACCGGTTTTACAATTCGTTAAAATATAGGGACGGCCGCTACGCACAATTTTGGTATCGTGCTCCATGACCTCGAGGCTAGCGCCTACGTAAGGGGCTAAGTCAATTTTATTGATAACCAGAATATCGGCCTGTACTAAACCAGGCCCATTTTTACGTGGGATTTTTTCCCCTTCGGCCACATCAATAACATAGATATAAAAATCAGCCAGCGCCGGGCTAAAGGTTAACGTTAAATTATCGCCGCCGCTTTCAATCATAATCAGGTCACTGTCAGGGTATTTATCTTCCATTTCCTCAACCGCAGCAATATTCATGCTGGGATCTTCGCGCACGGCAGTATGCGGGCAGGCACCGGTTTCAACACCCAGAATTTTGTCCTCGTCGAGAATGCCTTTCAGTGTTCGTTTTACTTGTTTGGCATCTTCGGTGGTCACAACATCATTGGTAATGATAAGCGGCTTATAACCCCGCTCGATTAATTTTGGCGTGATCACTTCAATAATGGCCGTTTTACCTGAACCGACCGGGCCGCCTATCCCTAAGCGAGTTATTTTTTTCATTATTACGTCCTTTTTCATCAATTCATAAATAAACGCACATGCGCATCAACGTGTACGGCAGCCAGAATATCGATGAGAGGCGTGTACGACGCCATCTCGCTGATATCTGCGTTGACGGCCTGTTGGCAAAATTCGGGAATGCTTTTGTTAACCTCAAATAGAATTCGCTGGCTATCAAAATGCGTTATTCGCATTAACCGTTGGGCAGCACTTAAGATTGTCATGGCAACGCCATACTGATGCATGGCGACGGTTTCCTGGGCGTTAACACCTTGTAATCCCATAATTAATGCTTGGCTTACCGGAAAGGTGCCTGCCGTTTCACCGCCCTTGATTTTATCAACCCACCGCTCCAGCAGTTCAGACTCGAAGACTTTGATGGTCATCTCCACCAGTTTCTTGCCCATACGCTGAGTCATAACCCGCGACTCATCGTTGAGTTTGCGATTAATAATTTCACGATCAACAACCAGAATTTGGTCAAAGTTGCCATCAAGTAATGCCCGATGAGCATGAGCCAAGCCGATGGCATCGCAATGTGCGGCCTGATTCAGCGAGGTTTCGACAAACGTTTTTAACGTCACAACATCGTGAACCAATCCCACCTGAATGGCTGATTCAACCCCACAGGAAAAGGAAAATGCCCCCACCGGTAGTACAGAGTCACCGAATTGAAGCACCCTGGCTAAATGAAGAAGCCGATGTGGCTCATCAATGCTTATGCTCATGCATCTTTTCCAGGATGCACGTGGTCGTAATGCTCATTAGGGAGAGCACGATCGTCATGTGAATGCTCGCGGACAACGCTGACATGCACATGGGAATCTTCCGCACCGCCAAATAGCAGACGCGACTCAGAAGGGGTAAGAAATGGTAGTACCGTTTCACCAGAAACAAAGCGATATTCAGACTCACTGTAACCATGTGTTTTCATCACTGAATTCATCATTTTCTTTTCGACAGTTAAAGGCACATACACCTGAACGCCTTTAATCACTGACTTCCAGTGCTGGTTACCTAAGGCATGTCCAAGTTCAAACACGCGCTTAATAGAAGCTTCGAAACTGACTTTTTCCAGGCTTTCCAGATGGATAACCATTACCTCGCGCAGGTTGATACGAATGGTTAACAGATACTTTTTTTCATCATCACATAACAAAATATCCCCATCCGTTAATCGCACGTGGCGATCCAACGCAATACCAATATCAATCCCCTGTTCACTTTGCTTACGACAACGACTCTTTTGAGCCTCCCACTGCTCAAGCGCTAGCACATCGTGCTGATATCCCTTAGTTTTCTCCAGCCAAGATGGATCATCCTTTGCGTTACCAATAATATTTTCAATCAGTATCATGTTGTAATCGCCTTACATCAGAATGCGTGGGTAGTACGCTTAGCCAAAAAAGTACTTCTGGTTCATTACCGCGGTAGTAATCGGTTCACAGGTTGCATGCACCCCGTTAACTTTTACGGCGAATGTTTCTGGATTGACATCAATATGCGGAGTGGCCGAGTTGCGCACCAAATCATGCTTGGTAATTGAACGACAGTTTTTGATAGCAATAACCTGACGTTCCAGTCCCGCTTTCTCTTTGACGCCATCATCCATAGCGGCCTGAGAAACGAACGTGGCACAGGTGTCTTGCAGAGTTTTACCCATCGCACCAAACATCGGACGGTAAAAGACTGGCTGCGGGGTTGGTAACGACGCATTAGGATCACCCATCAGCGCCCAGTTGATCACTCCCCCTTTAATCACAAGCTTTGGTTTCGCGCCGAAGAAACGCGGTTCCCACAGTATCAGGTCAGCCATTTTGCCTACTTCAACTGAACCAATAACATGGCTTACGCCTTGCGTAATTGCTGGATTAATGGTCACTTTGGCGACATAGCGCAATACCCTGAAGTTATCGTTACTGTCACTGTCTTCCGGCAATTTACCGCGTGTCTCCTTCATAGCATGAGCCGCCTGTACGACACGCAACCAGTTCTCCCCAACACGCCCCATTGCCTGAGAGTCGCTTGAAAACATAGAGATAATCCCCATGTCATGAAGGACGTTTTCCGCAGCGATAGTTTCCGGACGTACGCGACTTTCCGCGAAGGAAACATCTGCCGCTACGTTCGGGTTCAGGTTGTGACAAACCATGATCATATCGAATAGTTCAGCTTGCGTATTGATGCCAAAAGGAAGCGTCGGGTTGGTAGAACTTGGCAACACATTTAACTGGCTGGCGACTTTGATGATGTCCGGCGAGTGTCCACCGCCTGCACCTTCGGTGTGGAAGGTATGGATTGTACGGCCCTCGAAAGCTTCAATCGTGTTTTCTACATAACCCGCTTCGTTAAGGCTGTCGGTATGCACAGATACCTGAATATCCATTTCGTCCGCGATGCGCAATGAATGACGTATCGCGTTTGGCGTAGCACCCCAGTCTTCGTGCACCTTAAACCCCGCGACACCGGCAATAATTTGCTCCACCAAAGGGGCTCGGCCTGAAGAACTGCCTTTACCCAACAGCCCTACGTTGACAGGCAGTCCTTCAAAGGCACGCAACATGTTGCGGATATTCCAGGTACCAGGTGTTACCGTGGTGCCGTTGGTACCATCTGTTGGACCAACGCCACCGCCAAAGAAGGTCGTAACACCGTTGGACAACGCTGCATAAGCCTGCTGGGGAGAGATAAAGTGAATATGAGTGTCGATACCAGCAGCGGTCAGGATTAAGTGCTCGCCGGAAATGGCATCGGTACTAACTCCGACAATCATATTTGGCATCACATTTTCCATTATTCCCGGGTTGCCACTTTTACCAATGCCCACAATCAAGCCGTCTTTAATGCCCACATCGGCCTTAATCACTCCTTGTTTGGCATCAACAATAGTGACGTTGGTAATAACCAAATCTAGAATGCCGTTTTCGCGCGTTAATGTGTTATCTGCGCCCATTCCATCACGTAGCGATTTACCACCGCCGTATACGGATTCCTCGCCGTAACCGCGCAGATCTTTTTCTATTTCAATATATAGGTTAGTCTCGCCAAGGCGAATTTTATCACCGACCGTTGGTCCAAACAGGCTGACATATTCTTTTCTTGAAATTGTTGGCATGCTTCCCCCAATTGCGTTTCATTCGGGATCTTAATGAGAGGATTTAAATCCACGTTTGATGGCATTTTCGAGAATGCCAACAGGCACATCATCTTGTTTGCCATAAGCATTCCCGACCCAGCCATCAACCAAATTATTAAATCCGTAGACCGTTTGTTTTCCGGTGAAAGGAATCAGCTCCACCGCAATCACATCGCCTGGTTCAAAGCGTATCGCGGTAGTTGCGGTGATATTAAGCCGCTTGCCAAACGATTTTTTGCGATCAAACTCCAGTTCTTTATTGGCTTCAAAAAAATGAAAATGAGACCCGACCTGAATTGGGCGATCGCCTGTATTTTTAACACTCACTTTGGTGATGGGACGATCTTCGTTAAAGGTAATAGGCGTATCAGCCAAGACATAACCACCGAATGGCACTGCTATCTCATTGATTTCAGACAAGGTTTCCGTCATGTTGGATTTCTTTTTCATAAACAATCCTTCGTAGTTCAAAAGCGTCCTTTACTCATTGAATCGGATCATGAACTGTAACCAGTCGGCTGCCATCAGTAAAAATGGCCTCAACCTGCACATTAGGGATTAAATCACCAATGCCATCCATCACATCTTGTTTGGTGAGAACTGTACGCGCTTCTGCCATAACATCTTCCAGGGTTTTTCCCTCGCGGGCCCCTTCCATTGCGGTGACGGTAATAATGGCGACAGCCTCTGGATAATTAAGTTTCAGTCCCTTATTTTTCCGCTTCAAGGCAACGTCAGCTAACGTGTAAACCATTAGCTTTTCGATTTCTCTGGGTGTGAGTTGCATAAGTTCTCCATTTCTAACTCTCTTTAACGTTGATTTCTGCCGGGCTACAAAGTCCAGTTATGCCCTTTAAAATATTAACCCCGAAGCTTATGTCATCTCAGGGTTATGGCAGTATCGCCGCCAGACTGTCCCTGCGAATAAAAGATATTTAGCGATATTAATTCCGCTCAGAATAAGTATCCTTGCTGAAAAGTGTATAATCCCGCTCTGCCCGATATTTTCCTGTTCAACGTTGACTGGCATAAAATGATTAATTAGCCACAAGATAGTGAGCGCAAAGATAAACGAACAGTCGTTGGTCAATATAACAGCGGTTAATTGTTTAACGATTTGCATTCCATTATCCTCCAGCAAGCTATCAGGATCTTTAGTATTGCAGGCGGTAGAGGCAAAAAGCCCGACAGAATTGAGCCGTTTATCTCATCGACGTCATGAACGCGAAACACATCCAATGCATCGTCAAGATGGCACCTTACAAGTAGCAACACGTAATAACAGACGATGCTGACGACAATATCAATTAAGCGCTACTGATTGAATGGATCCATAACCCACGGCAGGTGTTATGGTTTGCTAGGCCTGAAACTGCGCCTGTTAGAAAGCCAACCCGTTTAGGTTTACCTATAAGGGTAGTTTGCAGATAGCTGTTATTCAAAAAGGCATAATAGAACGGATCGCCGATAATACCGTTCATCGTTGGACCAAAACTAAGCGAGTAACCCACAACAAAGCAGAGGATTGCTGCCCATACCATAGAGAAAAAGCTTTGGGACGTTATTGTCACAATGCCTCTGCGGGATAACAGTTCTTCATAAAAAAATGCAAGACTGGGCGTTATTAGCATAATAAGACAGACACAGAGCAGCATAAAAATCGTATTTGGAACATCTAATAATTGAATGGCTAAAAGTCCATGATCCATATCGCTCTCCTTACCGTCTTTTAAAGCACTAATAACTCCTCAGAATGCACACTCTCCGGGAGTTATGACGAATAGAAATCACACAACGCCCAATTTCTTATATCCAAATAGGATAGACTTCCTAGACGTGAAGTGTGTTGTTTTTTTACTCCTTTTATATAAATATTCAAATAAAAAATTACAAAATAAAGCAAAAAATAAAGCATTCCCCTTCATGCCTCAAGGTTGGTGTTGAGATAAAGTAATTATAAATCAATAAATTACAACCATAACATATTAAAAAATTCACAGTGACATGCTTGTTAAACGGTGTTGTTTTCACATGTTCATATTTTCCTTAATACATTAGTATGAGTTAAAGCGATGGTGACGCCTTATCTAAGGTATTTTGCTCAAGATACCTTTGTTATGATAATGTTATTAATTTAATTTCAAATGTAAATTATTTAAAAACATTAACACTTGATTAATCTGTACGGGTATTAGCTGTGTCTATTATGAATCTTTGGCGCTGACTGAAATCTTATAACTCAATGAAGCTGGTTTGGATTCGACAAGTTTCGCAGATGTTAAATTATTATAGTTCCCCGTTGAAAACTACTGACCAAAAGTACGGTAATAGATGCAAGAAGCTAAAAGTATACTCCCACGGAGCATACCCTCTCTAATGGCAAAGTTGATTATCCTCATCAGAGGTTTTGTTAGGAAAAATAAAAACGTCTTGTAAGAAACATGAAAAAGTCAAAAAAGAATGTTACTTAAATATATTAAAAATTTAAGTGCCCAGCGGGCTCATATTGTTAACAAAATGCTGCGTTGTTAGCCGCTTATTGGGCCCACCCAACCTCGCGGCTCACGCCTTGCTCTGCGCGCAAATGGCCGCCAGCGGCGCTCGCGTACCGTTAAGGGACACAGCCTGGTCATCTTTAGCGTTAGTAACTGTGGCCTATATTCCAGAAAGTAACTACTCATGCCTTTTCGTCATTTCAGAGGCCATATTTCACCCCGTATAGTCACTCTATCTTTTGGTTATATGAAAAGGCCGTTGTGGACTATCTACCTTTATTTGCTGATCTGAAGCAACGCCCGGTGCTGGTTGTTGGTGGCGGTGAAGTGGCTGCACGCAAAGTTGACCTTCTTCAACGTGCCGGAGCTGAAATACGGATAGTTGCGCAGGCACTCTCCCCGGAACTTGAAAACCTTCACCAGGAAGCTCGGGTTCATTGGCTCTGTCGGGCTTTTGAGCCACAGCAACTGGACGACGTCTTTTTGGTTATTGCTGCCACCGATGACAATGTTCTGAATGCAGAGGTGTATGCTGAGGCAGACAAACGCCGCGTGTTGGCTAATGTGGTGGACGATCAGCCTCGCTGTTCCTTTATTTTTCCGTCAATTATCGATCGTTCACCGTTGGTAGTTGCTGTTTCCTCCAGCGGCCAGGCTCCGGTGCTCGCGCGGATGCTGCGCGAAAAGCTGGAGGCATTACTTCCGGTTAGCATTGGGAGGATGGCTGACTTAGCCGGTGGATTCCGCAGTAAGGTGAAGCAGCAACTCTCATCTGTCGGTGCGAGACGCCGTTTCTGGGAGAAAGTGTTCAGTGGTCGTTTTGCCTCGTTGGTAGCCAGTGATCAAATGGTAAAGGCACAGCAGCAATTGGAACAGGATTTAACCACCTTTGCGCAGGGAAAAGAGGCGAACCAAGGCGAAATCGCACTGGTTGGTGCAGGCCCTGGCGATGTCGGTTTGCTGACCTTACGGGGTTTGCAGGTGATGCAGCAGGCTGATGTGGTGCTGTATGACTCTCTGGTGAGTGAAGAAACATTGGATTTGGTTCGCCGTGATGCTGAACGTATCTGCGTGGGCAAACGCGCAGGTGCACACTCTGTGATTCAAGATGAAACCAATCGCCTGATGGTAGCGCTGGCGCAACAAGGCAAAAAGGTGGTTCGGCTTAAGGGTGGTGATCCTTTCATATTCGGCCGTGGTGGCGAGGAACTGCAAGTGGCCGCTGCTGCCGGAATTCCTTTCCAGGTAGTACCAGGAGTGACCGCAGCGGCAGGAGCTACAGCGTATGCCGGTATTCCACTAACGCACCGTGACCATGCACAGTGCGTGACTTTTATTACCGGCCACTGCCGCACGGATAGCGACGGTTTGGACTGGGTAAACCTCGCGCGGGCACGTCAGACATTGGTGATTTATATGGGCACCATGAAAGCGGCCGATATTAGCCGTAATCTCATTACCCATGGTCGTGATGCTAATACGCCGGTGGCTGTTATCAGCCGCGGTACGCGAATGGACCAATGGGTTCAGACAGGTAACTTGCAACAACTCGATCAATTAGCTCAGCAGGCTCCGTTACCGGCGTTATTGGTGATCGGTGAAGTGGTGGCTCTACATCATCAAATCGCCTGGTTTGGGCATCAACAGCAGATGGCGAGTGCAGTGCGCCCGGCCGTCGTGAATTTGGCTTAAGGATCTGTTATGGACGAAAAACGACTCACTCATTTGCAGCAATTGGAAGCGGAGAGCATCCATATTATCCGAGAAGTCGCCGCTGAATTTAGCAATCCGGTGATGCTCTATTCCATCGGCAAAGACTCTTCCGTGATGCTGCATCTGGCACGCAAGGCGTTCTACCCAGGCACATTGCCATTTCCGTTGTTGCATGTCGATACTGGCTGGAAATTCAGCGAAATGTATCAATTTCGCGATCGCACGGCCAAAGAGTATGGTTTTGAATTACTGATACATAAAAACCCAGAAGGTGTTGCAATGGGGATTAACCCCTTTGTTCATGGCAGCGCCAAGCACACCGATATCATGAAAACCGAAGGTCTAAAGCAAGCGCTGAGCAAATACGGTTTTGATGCCGCTTTTGGCGGGGCTCGCCGTGATGAAGAAAAATCCCGCGCTAAAGAACGTATCTACTCCTTCCGCGATCGCTTTCATCGTTGGGACCCTAAAAACCAGCGCCCTGAATTGTGGCATAACTATAACGGCCAGATTAACAAAGGCGAAAGCATACGTGTGTTTCCGCTCTCAAACTGGACAGAACTGGATATTTGGCAATACATCTTCCTGGAAAAGATCGACATTGTCCCGTTGTACCTGGCTAAACCGCGCCCTGTGGTTGAGCGTGACGGGATGCTGTTGATGGTGGACGATGATCGTATCGATTTGCAACCAGATGAAGTGATTAACCAACGCATGGTGCGGTTTCGTACCCTAGGCTGCTGGCCATTGACCGGGGCGGTAGATTCTGAGGCGCAGACGCTGCCGGAAATTATTGAAGAAATGCTGGTATCTACAACCAGTGAGCGTCAAGGGCGGATGATCGATCGTGACCAATCTGGTTCTATGGAGTTGAAAAAGCGCCAAGGGTATTTCTAAGGAGTTGCCAGATGAACAAGGTTATTGCACAACAAATCGCTGAACAGGGTGGAGTAGAGGCTTATCTGCACGCGCAACAGCATAAGAGCTTGCTGCGTTTTTTGACCTGCGGCAGCGTTGATGACGGTAAAAGTACGCTTATTGGCAGGTTGCTGCACGATACCCGCCAGATTTATGAAGACCAGCTATCGACACTCCATACCGACAGTAAACGCATAGGCACTCAAGGCGAGAAACTCGATCTGGCGTTGCTGGTCGATGGTTTGCAGGCAGAGCGAGAGCAGGGCATCACCATCGACGTTGCCTATCGCTATTTCTCGACTGAAAAACGTAAGTTTATTATTGCAGATACGCCGGGGCATGAGCAGTACACCCGTAACATGGCTACCGGTGCCTCCACCTGTGACTTGGCGATCTTGCTGATTGATGCACGTAAAGGTGTGCTGGATCAAACTCGTCGTCATAGCTTTATCGCCACTTTACTTGGCATTCGCCATCTGGTTGTAGCGGTGAATAAAATGGATCTGGTGGATTACAGTGAAACGGTATTTGAACGATTCAAACAGGATTACCTAACGTTTGCTGAGCAATTGCCAAACGACTTGGATATTAAATTTGTCCCACTTTCCGCATTGGATGGCGATAACGTGGCTGCACAGAGTACGAAAATGCCCTGGTACAGCGGCCCAACGTTGCTGGAAGTTCTGGAGAGTGTGGATGTGAAAACGCACAGGGAAAACCAGCCTCTGCGTTTCCCGGTTCAGTATGTCAACCGCCCGAATCTTGATTTTCGTGGCTATGCCGGTACGTTATCCTCTGGCGTTGTTCGTGTTGGGCAGCGGATTAAAGTGTTGCCGTCTGGAGTGGTGTCAACGGTGGCTCGTATTGTGACTTTTGATGGTGATCTGCAGCAAGCGGGGCCTAGTGAGGCAATCACGCTAGTGCTGAAAGATGAAGTAGATATTAGCCGTGGTGATTTGCTGGTAGAGGCTAGTGAAACTTTACAGTCAGCACAGAGTGCCTTGGTTGATGTTGTATGGATGGCTGAGCAGCCGCTATTACCGGGCCAAAGTTATGACATAAAAATCGCGGGTAAGAAAACGCGTGCTCGTGTTGAGAGTATTCGTCATCAGATGGAGATCAACTCATTAGCTGAGCATCGTGCTGATGTTTTGCCATTGAATGGTATCGGATTGGTGGAACTGACCTTCGACGAGCCGCTGCTACTGGATAGCTATCAACAGAATCATGAGACCGGTAGCTTGATCTTTATTGATCGCTTAAGCAACGTAACTGTCGGCGCAGGGCTGGTTCGAGAGGCTTTGTATAGCGATAAACCAGGAGTATCAGAGGATTTCAGTGCGTTTGAACTAGAGCTCAATGCGTTGGTACGCAAACATTTTCCCCATTGGGGAGTACGTGATTTGCTCAAAGGGGAATAATAGTGTGGCGAAGGTTACGTTACGCCCGGACGGGGTGGATGATGAAAACGTGGTATGGCATTCGCATGCAGTAACCCGTGTAGAGCGTGAAGCAGCTAATGGCCACAAGGGCGTGGTGCTGTGGTTTACCGGCCTTTCGGGTTCAGGCAAATCGACGATTGCCGGAGAACTGGAACAGACTTTGTATCAGCAGGGTGTGAGTACTTATTTGTTGGATGGGGACAATGTGCGCCATGGCTTATGTCATGATCTGGGATTTTCGGAGAGTGACCGGCGCGAGAACATCCGCAGGGTGGGGGAAGTTGCCAAACTGATGTTGGATGCAGGGTTGGTGGTATTGACAGCGTTTATCTCCCCCCATCGTGCTGAACGGCAAATGGTGAGAGACATGCTCGATGAAGGCCAGTTTATCGAAGTATTTGTCGATACACCGTTGGCAATTTGTGAAGCTAGGGACCCTAAGGGGCTTTACAAGAAAGCACGAGCCGGAGAACTGCGCAATTTTACTGGTATTGACTCGGTTTACGAGGCACCAGAACACCCCGATGTGTGCTTGGATGGTGAACAATTAGTAACAAATTTGACAGCACAATTGTTAGATGTTTTGCGTGGTCGGGCTATTATCGGATCCTGAGTTAAAAAGCGTGTGGTGTTTTTCAGCACGCACCTTTTATGCCAAGTGCGCTTTATCGCGTGGGTTGTAGCTTGTTACTCATGATGAATAACAAGCTACAACCTGATGTTTATTTGGTTATAAAAATTGAACAACAGGGACAGCTATGCAAAATATCACACCAACATGTTTCGATGTTCAACCTGAGGAAGATGACCCTTCCTACTCGTTTCTCGGTGGGGTTAGCGGCTTTGTGCTCTACTGGCTGGCACTCTTGATCCCCTTCATTCTTTATGGTTCTAATACGTTGTTTTTCCTGCTCTATACGTGGCCACTTTTCCTCGCTTTGATGCCAGTCTCCGTAATTTTAGGCGTTATCATCAGCGTTCTATTGCACGATCGTTTGATTCCTACTCTGTTTGTAACCAGTGCCAGCGTGATTTTCTTGTTTTGGCTAGTATTCAGATTTCTTAGCGGCTGGTAGAGAATAAAACACAAAATTTGAACTGTGGCTGATAGAACACAATGCTAAATGTCACTCAAAAATGTCTGAATACGCCGAACGCTTAGGTGGGGATTTCTGGCGTGTGCCATTCTTTCTGAACGGTCCATTGAACGATAAAAAACGCAGTCCATACAGCCAAGGCCATTGGATCGCATTCGACGTTGCTCAGCACTTATTTGGTTCACCAAATCGCATGGCTTCCGCTTTATTCTCAAATGAACGCCAGTGGCAATTACGTGCAATAAAGAGACATAGCCTCGTTTCCCTATAGTTTATTCACCATTGTGGGAAGGATTTAGCAAAATTAGGGTCGAAAGGCCCCTCCTTGATTTCAAGCATTAAAGCTTTATCTGAAACACATTCGACACTGTGGATCTCATCTGGAGAAAATTCGACAAGTCCACTACGATCTTCTGGGCCAGCAAAGAACTCATTTATAATCTCACCTGTTTTACCATAAATGCATACCTTAATGCGGCCCTCAGTGACGCTAAACATCTCCCACTGATGTGGAAGTTTATGACAGTGAGGCTCAACGTAGCTACCTTTGACTAAAGCAATCAGTATACGTTGAACTTTGTCATCATGAGAGTTGTGCAGTAGATGATGCGAGCGTTTTCGTTCTGAAAGAAAAGCTTGTTTATAGAGGTTATTAATAAAATCTTTATCAATTAATCGCATTTTTTAATGTCTTCAATTGGTTAAATTTGTTGTAGACTCACCATAATGCTTCAAATTGCTAGTCTGTGACTCAGCCTATCCGAACGAGTGACCTTTCTGGAAGGACTGACAAGGAGCTATTAGGCTGTGTCCCTTAACTGTACGCGAGCGCCGTGCGCGCAGAGCAGGGCGTGAGCCGAGAGGTTGGGTGGACCCAATAACGCAGCAATGCACGCCAATGACGTCAACCCGTAGGGTCTCGCCCAAAAAGCCCATTCTCTGTGTTGTCGGGCTTGAACAGAGGACCACTCTGCCCTTCCCCGTCCGCCTTGATAACGGGCTTTTGGGTCTGCGACGGCACCACGGACAGTTAAAGGACACAGCCTAGAAATAACATCACTGTAATTCCCTTCGGGCCACTATTTTTGTGGTATTCAATCTGTTGCTAACAAATTTTCCCAGAAAGATTTTTTCAAATCAGTCACATTGTTATCTACGCAATTAGGCATTATGAGGCTTTTCCGTGAGTTCCTTTAAACGGGCAGTTATAAGCTGTACGGCAGATTTAACTGAGAATTTATCAATCATCAGTTGCTTGGCATTATCGCCCATGGAGTGGCGTAATAACTCATCAAAATAAAGTTTCTCAGCAGATAAAACTAATTTTTCATCCTCACCGTTTATATGTATGAATCCCGCGCCATGGTTATTTACCAAGTCCTGTAAATCATTTCCTGAATTTACACTACCGAGAATAGGTAATGACTCCGCCATATAACCTAGTAACTTACCAGGGAAATTATGTGTGCTGTGCTGTGCAGATAACGAGAATAAGCCAACATCAATTTCTGCGAGGATAGACTTAAATTCCTCTTGCTTCACCGATGGTAAGTAGGAGTAGTTTTTCAATCCCCACTGAGTCGCTAATGAATTAATCAATTCAACTTCATCACCCTGGCCAACAAACAGAAAATGGGCATTCTCATGGTTTTGCATATTTCTAGCTAAACGCATTAGGTTGGCCATATCTTGTGCATGGCCAATGTTGCCACCGTAGAAAAAAATAATTTTATCTTGAAGGCTAAGGCGTTCTCGGATAGAAGTATAATCAACATGTTGGCTAAATACAGGGGAAATACTTGTCCAGTTGCGTAAAACTTCGCATGAATAATGCTGATTTTTGGTACTAAATAGTTCTAGATTTTTTTCTGACATCAAGCCAATATGATTAGCTTGGTTGTAGGTGATACGCTCGAAAAATCTAAAATACTTCTCAATTAGACTACCATCTTTCACTATTCCCGCATCAATAACCCATTGAGGAAAGAAATCTCTTAGTACCAGATAACTTGGACATTGACACCGATTTTTAATTCGTTTAACAAGGTTACCCCAAAAAATAGAAGGTGAATAATAAATCACCCCGTCAAACGAATCATGCTTGACATAAGAATGGATGGCCTTCCATGCCTTGAATGACAACAATGTTTCATTTACTACGCGTTGGAACTTGCTAACATTTTTTACTGGGCCACTTTTAAAGTACCACACTGTGACATCAGAAAATTTACCGATAACTAAATCTTTATCCTGTTCACTACAGGGCGTAATTACTGTTACGCAGTGACCTTGTGAATTTAACTCAAGTGCCAACTCGTGAAACATTTTTGCACCAACTCGAGTGCTCTTGGGCAAATAGTCATCAATTATCAAGGCAAGTTTCATTTAATACAGTTTCCAAACCACTCGCTTAACATAATCGGTATAGGAGTGAATGATCCTAACCATCTTATCTGATACGTTTGGCATACTATAATCGTAAACTTGACGCAATAAGCGATCATTACCGCGTGGCTGTGTTTCTAAAATAGACAAAGCTTGGAGCACTCGCTCAACTTCCAAACCAACCATCATTACCGATGCCTCTTCAAACCCCTCTGGTCTTTCATGAGCTTCTCTGATATTAAGGGCAGGAAAGTTCATGATCGAAGATTCTTCGGTAATAGTTCCACTATCCGAGAGCACTGCACGAGCATGCTTTTGTAGGTGGTTATAATCATGAAAACCAAGTGGTTTAAGTAATTGAATATTGGGATGGAAAGAAATCCCTTGCTCATCAATTCGATTACGAGTGCGTGGATGAGTTGATACTATGATGGGAAGATTATATTTTTTAGCAATAGTATTTAATATTTCTGCTAACTTCGCTAATTGCTTTGGCGAATCGACATTCTCTTCACGGTGAGCACTAACAACAAAATAATCATTAGCTCTAAGGTTTAATCGCATCAATACATCAGAGTTATCAATCTCTGGCATATAATGAGTCAATACCTCGAACATCGGACTACCTGTTTTAATCACGCGGTCAGGAGACAAACCTTCTGCCAATAAATAGTCGCGAGCAATATCGCTGTAGGTCAAATTAATATCTGCGGTATGATCAACAATACGACGATTTATCTCTTCAGGTACGCGCATATCAAAACAACGATTACCCGCTTCCATATGAAAGATAGGAATTTTTCTACGCTTAGCCGGTAATGCTGAAATACAAGAGTTGGTATCACCAAGCACTAATACTGCCTCAGGTTTTACTGACTCTAATACTTCATCAACATTCATGATTATCTGGCCGATCGTAGCCGCAGCACTTTTACCTGCTGCATTCAGAAAGTAATCAGGCTTACGAACACCAAGGTCATTAAAGAAGACTTCATTTAGTTCAAAATCGTAGTTCTGCCCAGTATGAACTAGTATATGTTCACAGTGCATATCTAATTTGGCAAGTACGCGAGATAGTCGAATGATCTCAGGACGAGTACCTACGATTGACATTACTTTTAATTTTTTCATTATAATGGTCTCGATATTGTGTCTGGTGCTTCACGATCAAAAATTTCGTTTGCCCAAAGCATAACGATCAACTCTTCATCACCAATATTTGTGACATCGTGCGTCCACCCAGGAACAGTTTCGACAATCTGATAAGTGTCTGATGAGACAGTCAGCTCATATTTTTCGTTTGTAATCATATGTTCAAATTTAAAACTCGCTTTGCCCTTTATCACAAGAAACTTTTCATTCTTAGTATGATGATAATGCCCCCCTCGAGTAATACCAGGGTGTGCAGTAAAGAATGAAAATTGGCCGGATGATTTTGTCTTTAGCATTTCACAAAAAACACCACGGGCATCAGCATATGAGGGGATCGTATAACTAAACTGCTCGGGTTTCAGATAACTCAACCAGGTTGAATAAAGAGCACGAGTAAAACCGGTGCCGACTTCTTCTGTAACTAGTGTCTGGCGGCTATCTCTGAACGTATAGAGAAGGTCTGCAACTTCGCCCACCGTTACTGAGTATTCAGGTAATACTTGTAAGTAACCTCCCGTTCTTTTTTTGTGAAGAATAGCCAACATCTCATTACAAAGATCATCAATATAAATCAAAGTAACGAGTGCAGATGGGTCATTAATATTGATATCAATACCACTAGCAATATTGTGACAAAATGTGGCAACGAATGAGTTATAATTAGGGCGACACCACTTACCAAAGACGTTAGGAAAGCGGTAAATGAAATAATCAGCCCCAGTCCGAATACCATAACCTTCGATATATTTCTCGGCTGATGCTTTACTTATGCCATAAGCGTTTTCTTTGGCAGCTTGGGTTGAAGAACTGAGCATAATGGGTGTACGCTTATTCATCCTCTCAAGGATCTCTACGATCTTGTGAGTTAAGTCAGCATTTCCTTCAGAGAATTCTTCAATATTTTCAGGACGATTTACACCTGCGAGGTGGAAAACAAAATCTGCCTCTTGTAAACCAGATGTTAGCTCAGCCTCTGAAGAGTTTCTATCGATCTGGATAAGGTTACTGAAACCAGCTTCCTCAAGCCGCATACATAAATTTTTCCCAACGAAGCCGTTAGCTCCTGTCACTAAAATTTTCATATTATATATCCAGCTCGTACTCTTCTCCTGCGGTCATTGCTCGGATAAACGGCAATTTTAGCAAGAGAGCTTTCATCGACTCAACATCTAAACGTTCTGTATTATGAGAGTTATAATCTTCAACTTCAGTAATACGCTTATCACCCTGCTCGACATATTTTCCATAGTTAAGGTCTCTCAGATCTGGTGGAACACGGAAATATGCCCCCATGTCTTCAGCTGCAACCATCTCTTCACGACTAAGCAGTGCTTCGTATAATTTTTCTCCATGACGAGTACCTATTATATTGATCTTGTGGTCTGGAACATTGAGCAGTTGCTTTAATGCAATACAGAGAGTTTCAATTGTTGCAGCCGGTGCTTTCTGAACGAAGATATCACCATTGTCTCCGTGCTCAAAAGCATAAAGAACCAGATCCACTGCATCGTCAAGAGTCATCATAAAACGAGTCATGTTAGGATCGGTAATAGTCAGAGGCTGAGCTGTTTTAATTAGATCGGCAAACAAGGGAATTACGGAGCCACGTGATGCCATCACATTTCCGTATCGAGTAGCGCAAATGACAGTTTTATCTTTATTCACATTTCTTGATTTGGCTACAATAACTTTCTCCATCATTGCTTTTGATATCCCCATTGCGTTAATAGGGTAAACAGCTTTATCTGTGCTTAAACAAACAATACGTTTAACTTCATTAGTAACTGCTGCCTCTAGTACATTTTCAGTTCCAAGAACGTTAGTTTTCACTGCTTCCATTGGGTGGAATTCGCATGATGGAACTTGTTTTAGTGCAGCTGCATGATAGATAAAGTCGACGCCACGCGAGGCATTTAATATACTGGAATAATCACGAACATCACCAATATAAAATTTCAGCTTTGGATTATTATATTTTTTCCGCATGTCATCTTGTTTTTTTTCGTCACGGCTGAATATGCGAATTTCTCCGATATTAGTATCGAGAAAACGACGCAATACTGCATTCCCGAAAGAACCAGTGCCACCAGTGATGAGGAGAGTCCTGTTTTTAAACATTTAATACCTTCCAAAAAAGTTGCAAATAATAGTTGAAAATCGGGCGTGAAATATTAATAAAAATAGCTTAATTGAATACATCCCATACAAATAGTTAATCTTGTATGATAGGGAATATTTATGTCTCTAAGATCATTTTTTTAGCGTAGTCTACGGTTAAATAATTTTCATAGTATATTCTTCCTGCCTTACCTAACTCAGTACGTAATTTCCTATCAGATACTAATATATCTAATTTAGATAACAATGATTCGGTGTCTCCAGCTAAAACAGAAAGCCCTGCTTTTATTTCATTTTCCAAAATAGAACCAAAGTCTGTTACAGCATCAAGAGATGCCAGGATTGGTAATGATGCTTTGAAATAATCTAGACTCTTTGAAGGGAAGCTAGGCACTGTTAATTTTCTAGATAAAGAAATAAAACCGATATCGCATGCTCTTACAACGTTTTCATATTCATCTCTTGGTACATAATTTATAAACATGACGTTATCTAATTGCTCATCCGCGACAATTTTCTCGAGCTTAGTTTTTTCAGTACCATTACCAATTAGCAAGAATAAAATTTTCTTGTCAAGGTTAAGAGATTCCCGTGCTAGATCAATATAGTTTGTTAACTCTTGAACTACAGACATCGCTCCACCATAAACAACAATAGTTGCATCTTGTGGTAGATTATATTTTTTTCTTGTCATGCTAACGTCAATCGGCAATAGGTACTTTGTTTTAGCCCACAAAGGCAAAACCTGTATTTTATCTTTATCGACGGTAGGAAAGTTTTTTAATAAGAAATTAATATTACCTTTAGTCATACATCCAATCTTACTAAAGGAACGATACATTTTTTCTTCTAAATAATGAAATATTTTAAATACTAATTTATTTCTAATTAATGATAGATCTTTTAAGTAAAATGGAAAGAAATCCCAACACACTAAGTATGTTTTAGAGTTAAATTTATTTTTGAAAAAATTTGATAATCCAAGAATGGTAACACACGGTGTATTTGTAATAAGAAGATCGCACTCTTTTATATTTTTATGCACATGCCACTTTGCCACCTGTGGAAATAAAAACATTTTTAATGCTGTAAAAAACATATTTTTATTATACATTATTTTGGGTAATTTAACTCTAACAACATTGATACCATCAATTTTTTTCACTCTCGTTTCAGGCTCATTAGGTAGCCAGGAGAATACAACCACACTCACTATATGCCCGTCATCACGCAAGGAATATGCAAGCTCATTAGTCAGCCACGCGTCTTTTTTATTATCAGAATATTTCGTAGTTAATAAAGTGATTTTTTTCATAACAACCCTATTTCTTTGACCACAGTTCGTGCAATTGATTTAATAATTCAGTTGTTCTTATCTTTCCCGTAGAGCTATCTTCATCATAAAAAAATAAATCTTGATAAGGAGTATAAACTAATGATAGAGGGTCTATTAGGAATCGATAAAACGGCATATAAAAAATAATAGCGAGAAAAATAGATATTATTACATGATTATTTCTTTTGAAAATTTCATAGGCATGAAAACAAATACCTATTGAAAAAATTGAAAAGAAATACTGAAACCTAGTGGATACTGTAGGAAATGCATATAATGCCACTGGTATAATAATACCCATAAATGCGAGCTTATATATTCTTCTGTCGAATTTTATTTCATTATCATTTTTACGGTCATCGACATAACAAGTACGATAGATAATAGAAAAAAATAAGGTCATCGCAAGTGAATAACACAACCGGTAAACTAGAGATGCATTATAGACATCACGCTCAAGATAAATGGAGTACTTATCGCCCACCATGGGAAGAATTATACTCCCTATCCAACCAATCATATCTATAGATAATAAATATGCTATTATCGAAATAGAAAATACAGTCAAGTAGACTGAGCGCCTTGATGTAAATTTGAATAATAAAAAAACCAACAATAAAATAGATAAAGTCGAATAGTGAAATGATACAGCTAAGAAAAACGCCATGTAAGATAGTTTCTTTTTATGAGAGAAGTAGAGACTCATCCCCCAAAAAAACAAACTAACCGCCATACCTTGTCTCATTAGTGAAAAAACTGGAATAAGGTAAAAGTCAGGTAATGCATACATAGTAGCTAATATAAGTAAACTATGCTTAGGAAAGAAAAACTTAATCGATTTTGTGATCAAGAAAACTTGAATAAAAGTGATAAAAAAACTGAATACAGGAAATGAGATACCTAGATAATTAAAAACTCTTACGATATACTCATATCCAAATTCAAAGCTTAAGCTAAAAACAGAACCACTAGACAATGAATTATAATGTTCTTCATATACAGGCCAGTCGTAACCTGTCTGAAACCGAATTGAAGCAAATAATATTATAATTAAAGACTGTACTCTGTACAATGCATTGCTGCTAAAGCCTTTGCAGTAGGATAATAGGGCTAACAGCCATACAGTGAAATAAATGATATTATATACTGTCATTACTTATAGCCATTTTATTAAAAACGAAATAATACCATAGTATAATAAGTATTAGTGAACTAAAAGACTGTAATGGATAACCGATAGCCATTAACTCAAAGCCAACCAATTTCAAACCATATGTGCAAAATAAAAAATATAGAATAGATGATGCAATTTCATAAACCAAATAAATTTTAACATACTGTTTCGATATCATTACATAGAGGAAAACCCATGTAATTATTTTCAATGCATCACCAAAAGAATATAGAAAAATAATTTTCTCAGCATCTTTGAATTCAGCCCCATAAATAATACTAATAATAAAAGGCGATAATAAATACACACCTGCAATGAGCCCGAAACCTAAGAACATAGCAATATAAAAAAATAACTTTATGTCTTCCTTTAAGGCGTTACCTTTTTTTATTGTGTATCTTGGAATAAGTATGGATGAAAAAAGTACACTTACGATCCCCATATAGACTTCTGATAGTTTGGTTGCAGAGAACCAGATTCCTGCTGAAGCCATTGATACGTTTATACTGATTAAGTTTCTTATATATATTTGAGTACCGTACACCACAACAGCAGAAATTATAGCCATAAATGAATACTGCAAAAGAGATGCAATTAGTTTGTTGTTTTTCAACGTTGAGAAAGAGAAAACAAACATGTGCCTAATTTTCTTAACCCAAATAGCTGAGAAAAAAAATGCTCCTAATGGAGATAGGACAATAGATAGCATCGCTCCAGTTTGATACAAAAAATAACAAAGAATGATGGTCAATAAAGATAATGCAAATGAATTTGTTATAGAAAAAACAAAGTAACCTTTAAAATCTTGCTCTCCATTAAGTATAGATACTACTAAATTAGTTCCTCCGATAAACAATGCTCCTAATGGAGTCATCATATAGATGGTGATCCATTCTTTGCTAATGATATTACCTTCAGCAAAGTTCACTCCTAATGCAAAAAATATAAAAATAATAATGGAGTATATAAATAATAATAAAAGTGCCGTGGATATTATCTCTTTCCTAGGATGCTCTTTTTCAGCTATAAATTTTACAACGCCGCTTGAGGTTACAGATGAAGTTGTTGCTCCTGCAATTTGTGCAAATGACTGTATTTGTCCATACATCATCATACCTGCAGGTCCCATGTAGTATGCGACAAATTTAAGAGATAAAATCGAGAGTGTAATTTTAATTAGTGATTGTGCAACAACACTGGACATTGATTTAAACATGTTTTTTCCGAATTGCTTCTTTCAGTATAATTAAGATAATACGGATAAATATTCTTATGTTTAGCCTTTACTTAAATATACCATTCAAAACCATTTACAATATTAATCTTGATACCCACGTTAATCTAACTTACCGATATATTGTAAGCTTATTAGGCACCGTAGAAGAAAATCAACAGTAACTATGGTCGGATACTTAAAGGTCAGAAAAAAGTACGAGGCCGTACCAGGCTGAATATTTTATAACATCTCGTTCTGAAAGATATCATTAGCGTGGTATTTTAGGAATACCAGACTATCGACAATTTAAGTGTTTCCAGCTTTTCAAAAACAAGTATGAATATCCAGGTTTTCATCAAAAAACCACCAATTAGTAGGCAGAGCAGATGACAATAATGCTGAGTTGGTAAAGTATTACGTGCCTGAGAACATTGTCTGTTTCGTACAACGCGTATCTAAATTTGTTTGAAAAATTGTATATACAAAGATAATTTAAAAATTCTGTTAAACAGCTACTTTAATCATAAAAATAATTTTCAATTATGTGTTGCTGAATGACGCCATCAAAATTAGCGATAGTTTCATTTTCTGGAACAGAGCATTGAAATCTCTTAGAAATACTTGGCTAGGACTTTACATTTTAAACTTTGATAAAATACTTTAAAAATTGATATTTAACACTATTGAAGAACATACTCCATTAACTTGGGGTACTATTGTACATCTTCTTTTTTTTCTGAATTATGCCAATAGTAAACTGTATCAACGTCAGTACAATACCAAAAAATAAACCTAAAAATGCACCAACTATTAATATTACACTTCGCTTAGGTGCATCACGTTGAACAGGTAACAACGGTGCTAACTCGTAAGAGTAAAATTGTACATCAGCTTTTTTTTGTTGTAATAGTGCTAATTGCTTTAACTCGTTATCAATTTGGAAATAGCGAGCGGGATAGATTGGCTCAGACTGTATTTTTAGTTGTAATTCTGCGCTAAGTATTTTTTCTCCCAGCATAAAGTTGTGTTTACTATCTAAATCAGCACCTTGTTTTTTTGAAATAAGGCCTGAGCTTATAGGATCGCGAATGCCACTTTTTTGCGCTAGGGACAGATCATTTTTTAATGTTTTTATTTCTGAGTCACGTTTGGTACGAACGTCAAAAATAATATCCTGATGTTCTTTGTGCAGTGCATTAATTCTAGCTTGGATGTTATTCAAAAATTCGGAATCAAGTACTGAAAATGTTTTTTTATTTGTTTCTCTGATGAAATCGTCCAGCATCTGTTTCGCTTCGATAGCGCTGTCAGCCTGCATGGAAATAATCAGTTTTTTATCGTCTATTTTGACGTTTAAGTTTTTTTCTGCCATATTGAAAAGCAAAGCTTGTTTCGCTTCTGAACTCTTCAAGTTTGCAATACTTTTCTGGTAATAATCACTTTTTTGCAAAAAGCTTAGCTTCTCATCAGTCATTTGCGAAAAAGTAATAAACGCATCAAACAACTTTTCACTTAACTGTGCAGGGTCGACGGGCTGCTTCAGCACCAGCCCATACTCACGGCGTAGTTCTAGATAATCGCCTAACTGAGCAATTCGTGGAGGTAATAATACTGTGTTGGCAGTCCATTTTTCTTTAGCAGTAAAAGCAAATACGCCGGCGAAGAGCGTAAAGATTATTATTGTTGCTGCAATCAACCAACGCTTAGACCATAATAATTGCAACAATGCAAAGAGATCTATTTCATTATGATTATTTTTCAGCGAGGCAGAAAGAGAAAAGCGATCTGCTTGAGTATCTGCCCTGTAGTGGGCAGATGAAGGGGGAGAAAACTGCTCACGCATAACACATCCTATTACTTTATAAAATCAGAGGATCCAGGTTTAGTCAAAAAAGCTCTATTCGTAGTTCTTCGAGATGTAGAGGTTTTGATTTCCCCCATTCTCCTGAATTGTTTACTTGAGTAAATTCATCAGAATTCTCTCGCTTACTACCTGCCTACAACCTTAAGTAGCTAAAATGTAAGCACTATCATTATCTCAAAGTACATAGCCTATTATTTAGGCACGCTACCGCCCTTGGCGTTAAGCAACCAAAGTAGCTAAAATCAGGTTTGTACAGCGTCAGTCACATTACCACGCTGATTGTAAGTACATACCCACATGTGGGTGCAACTAAAAAAGAACAGCATGCTAACATTCACCAACTTTTTTTTCAGCAAAAAATACTGGTACGAATTGGTGAAAAAACAGGCTATTTAAGCTTATCTATTGCCCATAGCTATGGATAACGTCCCCCTATTGTATTACATCCTGCTCAAACCGTGGCTATGCTTGGCTTAGGTTTGTGACCTTATCCCCGGTGATGTGTATATGTTATTGAACTGGAAGCTCTCTTTTATGATAGGAAGGTAGCTCAGTATGATGGTAGGATTTATCTTGTTTCTTCGGTAATGCCTCCAATTAGTAAAACATGTATTTTTCGATAAAGGCACCGATAACCTTTTCATAACATTCTACAGAGCTTGAAAGCAGAGGGTTTTACGGGCCAGTCTTTTGATTCTGGTTCTCAGCGTCAGGTTGTTACACTCAATGCGCTGAGTAAAGATTTTACCGGTCAGTGTCTGTCGTTCGGTACCTCCCGGCTGTAGCTACACCAGTTATCGCTGGTGATCATACCGGTGTTGAATGGCGTGAACAGTGCAAGTAGATTACTTATGGTCAACCCCGGCCTCGCTTTTTGCAATAGCAGAAAGATTGACTAATCGTTTTATGTTGCCCTTTACTGAAAATACACCAATACATAGCGCAACGTTGAGCAATGCTTCTGCTGCGTCAACATTATCGTATACGCCCAAAGCATGACGAATTGCCACCGTGCCGCTGGCAGCAATAATGCAGAACGCTAATATCGCCGTACCATAGTCGTGCTCATTTTTACCGCGACGGAAGGTGAGTAGCCTTAGCGCAATTAAGCCACAGGCGATCCCATTAGTAACCAGCAACAGCGTGTTAAGGTTCATTGTTGTCACCTCCTTTTTTTAGCAGATTGGGGTCTGCCGCTCGCTTGGTTAACGCCATTAATAAACGAACACTGACAGCTGAACTAACAGTAGCACCAATAAGTTTGGTTACGGCCAGATCGCCCGGCAACGTAGTTGATAGCGCATTGGCAAAAAAATCACTCGATAGAACCCCAATAACGAACGACACCATAAACAGCACGGTTCGGGTAAAAAAAGGGTAATCTTTCGCGCTAATGACGAAAATCACCGAGCCAATAAACGCGCCAATAACCACGTCGGCTGCCTCTGGACCAGACAATAGCCCGGCGATAGTCGCGCCAGTAACAATAGCCGTAGCCATTGCTGCACTTGAAACAGGTTCTGACATAGACTCTCCTCAGAAACAAAAAAGCCCCGCATCGCGGGGCTGAGTACAACAGACAAACATCACTCGACACAGTTCTCTTCTCTCTTCGACAGACTCGTCGTCAGGAGCGACTGCGGGCTGACTATATCTCATCAATTCCTAATACTGACCGTTTTTATACACCACAGTGGCAACATATTCGCCGAGGTATAATTCGAGTTGATACATGCCCCCAGCTCCTTTGTGACACTGGCGAAATATGTATAAAAAGGTCTGAGGGATATTTTTTCAGGAAATGGTAACGATATTAGTGCAGGGGACCCGAGAAAATCTGAATTTATTTATCCTTATGATGTTATTATATGCGATTCTAAATTACGTATACTCCCAAATAATCACAATACCATCACCACCCCGCCCACCACTGATAGCTGGTACATTATACGCGGCCACATGGCCGCCACCGCCAGCACCGATCTCTCCAGAAGAACCGGCAACATCATCCGCACCACCACCACCAAAACGGCTAGAGGCTCCAAGGGCAGCAGCACCAAAGTACACTGAACCAACGTAATGAATGAAACTCCCCCCCCCAGGTGAACCAGATAGGCTTACAATATTACCACCTCTAGGCGGCGCTGTTTTTTGGGATCCCCCGCGCGATGCAGGAGGCACAACAGCATTCAATCCCCCACCTCCCGTTCCGCCCGGACAAATGACTAGATTTCCAAAACTTGAGTTCTCTCCTGTACTACCAGAGGAAGCTGCTACTCCTCCAGCACCGCCAACTCCAACAGTGACAGCGACACCTGCATAACCATTTATGTAATGCCCCATTGCATACGCACCTGAACCACCAGCCCCAGAAGCTGAAACTGATGTCGGACCTGTAGCGGGAGTACCACCTCCACCACCACCGGCACCTTGGACTTCAACAATAACCGACTTCGTGCCAGGTGTTGGAATATAAGTACCTGATGAAGTAAACGTTTGGACATTAAGAAGGCGGCCAGGCATTTTATTCAGTAACGCTGCCGACAAATTATTTTGAAGCGCCGCTAAATCACCATTATCCAGCACATCCTTCCCACTGTTATCTGCGATAAACTGCGCCACCGCATTGCTAATGACGCTAGCTTGCCGCAAAGCGGTATTCATTTCTTTCGATTTAGCAATACCGGTAGTAAAACCCGCACTTCTAGCGTTGAGTGATGACCACTCTGTCGGGTTTAATACATTGGCATCGCTATTAAGACCAAAAGGTAAAAATTCATTTTTAGCCATGAGTGATATCCTTTATTTATTCTTTTGCGTAGGCATTTCAGGCCAATTAATATTAGGAGCAGCATCCATCTCGATGCGATTTAATTGAACACGATAACGTCGCCAATTATTGAGCAATACCGTTTCCTCCTCTGCAGCCATACCTAAATCTACCGCATCGGTCAAAGGGGTAATCGCTGCATTCGCCAATACGAGCAATTCTGCACGTTGTTGAGTTGCAGTAGCAATATCGGCATCATGTTGCGCTATTTCATCAGTAACCCATTCTTTACCGTCCCATTTATCATAGGGCGTATTGGGTACCAATTCAGTGCTGTTTACTGGTAACGCACCCAATTCGCTAATCGTTACGGATTGCCCAGTCTCAGTGCTATAAAGCGTTTTACCACGATGGTCTTCAACAACATCCCATACATCGCCGACACGGCGAGCAATATATCCTGTGCTTGTTTTTGGTGGTGCTTCAATACAGGAATTAGCAGGTAACCCAACCCCCTCGGATAAATACTCTTCACAAGAGTCAAGATACTCTCCTGTTTTGCCATCGTAATTAAATACGGTGAGCACGCCTGATGTAGTGGCAATATTATTTTTATCTAAAATAGCCATATTCATTATGCAGCCCTCACGATATAGTTAAATGCGATATTACGAGGGCGGGGATACCCTGTGTAGCGAATAAGATTTCTCGCTATAATCTCACCTGTAAATGGTGCTAATCGCCCCCAAGGTACCCCATTGCTCACGATTTCTGCAGCTAATTGTTCCCATCCATCGCTAATAAGATGGTCGCACCACCATTGATTTATAGCTCCAGCATTATTACCACCTATAAGGTCACCAAAGATTTTCGAACCCTGCTGAGAACTCAACAATACCCGACTACTATCCACTCCTCTACCATCATCCCAACCGCGAATAAATTCGCCGCGTAAATCAGGTAATATCCCGCTCGGATAAGCTAACGCCAGATTGGGGTAAAGTGATTTATTAAATGCCGCACCGTTACATTTTAACCAGCCGGTAGGGGCGGTAGCGGTTGGCCAAGGCAGTGGAATACCGGTTGGGGTTAACAGGCCTTTTAGCGCAGAGAGTAACGCCGTGGTGTCACCGTTATCCAATACATCCTTGCCGCTGCTGTCGGCAATAAACTGTGCCACTACACTGCTGATTACGCTGGACTGCCGCCAAGCGGTATTCAGTTCTTGCGATTTTGCTGCGCCGGAGGCAAAGCCCTGGCTGCGCGTAGGCAGTACCGACCACTCAGCCGGGGTGAGGACGTTAGCCCCCGCCCCAATGCCGAAGGGAAAAAACTCATTTTTAGCCATTGATGATCTCCTTTAGGTCCAGGCCCCACATGCCTTTGTCAAAGCCGGATAGATATTGATTGTCAGCATCAAAACCGAATAATGGCCCTGGTTCCGATACCATGGTGTAATCTGCAATACGCACGCCGCCGGGTTTAACATCCAGATAGCCAAAGGCAATGATGGACTGCACCACAGCAGGTAATGGGGAACCGGTCAGATAGACGCTCATCGACATATCAAGATTATCGACGGCGAAGATCTGGGTTTTATCATCGGGGAAAACGCCCTGATAGATGTTACTGAGGGTCGCCATCGTGCCATCCCAGTTGTTCGCCAGGATTTTGGCGCGCAGAATGGTGCGGTAGGCATCATCATCCAAAGAGGTAAATCCCATGTCATCGAATTCACCTTGCCAGCTCCCTTGGTCGTAACCAAGCCCAGCGGTATCAAAGGAAAAATAGATGCCGTTGATGGTGCTTCTGACCACGCGTCCGATACCGATCCACAATCCCAACGCATCAAGCTGGCTGTCTACAGCGCGGTCAAGATCAAACTTATTGATAAACTCGCCCAGCGTTGACTGGATAGCCACAAACGGTGCACTGCTCAAACCGATAGTATTGATATATCGCGGTTTATCTGCATGATAGGCGGTGATAAGTTTTTGATAAGTATTCATATCGTCACCACTGTGACATTCTCTGCTCCACAAGTGACCGCCTGATTGAACATGACGTTGATATTGGCTGCTGCCAACTCGCTGTCGGATGTACCCATTTGCAAGTCGGTAAGGTCATAGGCGCGTCCTTCGCCATTAAGATTGGCAGGAACAAACAGACGGTGTAGCAAGACCGGATCACCGATCGCCACTCCGTTAATGTAATCAGCAATGGCAGATTTAATCGCCTCGGCAATGTTGGTGGTATAACCCGCCAAAGGCTTCAATGTGACACGGACATAAATAGGAACACTGGTTTTGCGAAAGAAAGAGACCGCGCGCGTGATACCGTACTGGTCGGTCACTGGGACAACGGTGGTGCCATAGGTCCCGGTTCCCGGGGTTTTTTTGTTGGCGATGGTTTTAGCTATCTGCCGGTCGTCACCTCCATCTACCACAATCGCGATCGAATGGCTGGGGATACCATTTTTGTCGGTAGCGCTGGTATCGTTTTCATAGCCTCGGTAGCGTTCTACATTGGGCAGAGTGGCAATAGCACCGATAATTCCCTCGAGTACCGTACGTGATGGCAGAGAGACCGAACGCGATTGACGGATGCGCAGTTCAGCATCCGATTCCACCGGTTGCCCCGGCGATGCCGCTTGCGGGTTGGTGACAGCTTGCCAGCCGCGGGTAGGTGAACCAATAATGTTAAGCTCGCCCGGTAATGCAATCACTGCACCGATAACCTGGCAGGTGGCCGTTACGCTCACCTCTCCTGATGGGCCGATTACTACACTGCTCGGCAAGCTCCAACTGATGCCATTGGTATCACGTACCACACCGTTGGTGATCTGCGTCCCCACTTGCCCAGTGAGCACCACATCCGCCGTGGATTGGCTAGCGGCGTTTTTAGTAATGCCATTGATTTTGACATTATTTTCCAATGCCCGGCCCTGTGCCGTTGCAGGGCTGAACGAGTTAAATACCGCTATCGCCATATTATTGGCATCATGAATGGCCAGCGCGATCACGGCGATCCACTGCCCATCTTTACTGTCAGGTTCCAGGTAGGCATCTTCGCCATAAATCTGGCGAAAAAAAGCCGTCAGCGTGCTAAGGATGGTCTGATAATCGGGCGCACTGATCCCGTGGGCATCGACGCTGGCCGATAGCCCTAATGTATCGAGATTGAGCATTATGCCTCGCTATTGATGGTGGTTGTGCCAAATAAGGTATTGATGGTGGAAGTAAAGGTCACACGCCGGGTCTGCGGATTGGCTTGCACCTGAAACTCGGTGATTTCACTCACGCCTTGGGTATCCAGAATTCGTTCACGAACAGCCATCTGATAAACCAGCGATTTATGTTTTCCCAGAATATCGGTTTTATACGGCGTGCCTGCGGTGGTATCCAAAAACCACTCCCCTTGCCACAAAGCAAAACGGGTTTTCACCGCCTGAGCCACTGCATCTGGGGTGTTGACCATAAAGGTGTTATCTCCAGCGCCAAAAATATAGTCGCCGGAACTATCTTCTCTGCGATAGCGCATTATTGTGCTCCTCCGGTGGTGCCACCGCCGGTCTGTACACCACCATGTTTGTGATTTTTCAGACTAATGCCGGCCGCTGTAACGTCATTTTTCACGGTCATCGGTCCGTTGATGCTGGCACTGCCGCCTGCGCTCCCCATGCCTTGTGACAGGTTGCCATTAATGGTGACATTGCCATTGAGCGTGATAGTGGGAGAGGTGATCTCTGTGCCGCCATTGGCATTCGCCGTCAGTTTTCCCGAGGTGATAACATTCACCGCATGGCTGCTGGGGTTCAGTTCGATCGTTGCAGCGCCGTCGTCACTACGCAGTTGCGCCGATGAGACACTGATATTGCTGATTTTATGGGTTTGCGACTGTGGCCCAAAAATGGCAAGGGCATCTGCTAAGTGGTGCATCCGCCCATCCACGGCATCCTGTACATCACCGCTCTGCCACCAGAAATCAATACAGCGATCGGCAAACACCACCAGACACTCATCGCCTTTTTTCACCGGAAACGTCAGGCTGACGCCGCCACCGCGTGGAAAGATCACGGGAACATCCACCAGCAGCGGTAATTCAACCTGAGTCACTGTGCCGTCTGGATTTTCAACCTTGCCACGAATGGCGGGTCGAACTTCACAGGTCACGGCGTCGACGTTAAAGGATTCGATGATGCCCGGCATTGCCACGCGGAGTTCTGAATAGATAGAACCCCGTAAGATGTCGAGAATGTCTTCCGCCGAACTGGCTCGTTCTTTGTTAGTAATCATGACTCGCCACCTTATTTAATGCGATAGCATCCGACTGACCTTTTGCGATACAGACCAGATCCATGTACCACTCGTTGCCACGAGTATCGCCACGGTAAGAAATATTAATCACCCTATAATCACCATCTTTGGATAGCGTTGAAGACGCTGCCTTGGCTTGCTGGTTCGCCTCTTTGGCAGAGTCGGCATTTATATTCCCCGTTGATGACGTCGTCTTATAGGCGCTGCTATTATCGAGGCGAATTAAACTATTAATCACAATATTGGGGTTAATCAGGCATTGTAAATTAACGCCCCCATCAATCGTTTGTTGGGGCATACCAATTAACCCAGTCTGATTATTAAGGACGATAATGTCGGTACTATGGGTATTTTCAGGCCGCATCTGGATGGTATTGTTAACAAATTGCCAAGTAGAATGGGTTTGAGAGGCCAAACGATCCATTTCATCCCGATGCATACCATAGATTGGTTTACCGCGAGGCATTTTGATATCACCCAGTTCAGGAATAAGCCCTGCGGTAATACCGAAGTTTCTTACCGCTTTTAATAAGGCCTGAAAGACATCCGTTTTGCTGTATCCTGCTGCCAAGGTGGTATTCACTGTGGCGTAGCAAAAGGCTTTATCATTCTCCGACGCTTGAATAGTGACAAAGGTATCCGTGGCATTATCTCTACCGTCGATAGAAAAAATTATCTCTCCACTGAATATCAAGCTGGCGTTATCCTGATATCCTGCCAACAGCTGTATTTGTGCAAACTCTCCACGGGTGAGTTTATTTGCTACATCAGAGGAGAGATTGAAAATTTTAAATTCAGCTTTTTTCGGATATTTGGTGTCTTGCCAGGTGATTGAGAAGGTAAATTTAAGCGCCGATAGATCCAGTCCATTCCCCTCCTCATCCACCACCACCAGGGAACATTTTCTTCTCCAGTTTTCACTCATATTTCACCTAAAAATAAAGTGGCTCCGTTTAAGTCAAGTGGCAATAAAATACAGATGCCCAGCACGACCAAGATTATCTTTAGTGGGCGTAGCATAAATATCCACATCAGAGGCAACCACCAATGCACCATTAAGCCCTAAGTGCCGATAGGGCTGTAAAAGATTGGTGCCCGTCACCAAGGGTATGCCGTTGACAATAGCAGTGCCAGTACTGCTGGCAATATCTAAAATCCAGCCAGCATTATCACGCCAGAGTAGTGTCATTCGATATTCAACACTCCCCAAGGTGATCCTAAAACGCTGGTTCTCCGCGGTCAGTGCGATCTCTATCATGGTTCGAATACTCCTTTAAGCGTAGATACCCCGGTTTTTATCGTGCCAGCAACGGTATCGATAAAGGATCTCAACATATTATTTGGATTCACAGTCAGCGGATTTTTTACCCCAGTGTTAGTCGTCCCTGCGGTATTCTGCCCTTGAGCCATATTTTCCATCGGTGTGGCGGTAATGGTTTGCGTATTAGTAATATTGATTTGCTGCATAGTGATGGTAATCATCAATACATTTTCGGTAGCTTCATCCGTTGTCACATCCAATGAACGGATCAACATATTTTTATATTTTCGCTTACCGGTGGTCACGCTAAAATATTCAAATGAGTTTTGCAGATCCAATAGCTGTTGATAGATCTCTTTCGGGCTGGTACCAATAGAAATTTCATGCCCTGCAATTTCGTACTCCGATGTATCCAAAAAATCTACCAGTGAACCTGCTCCGGCAAAGCCCAGTTCCATCACCAAATCAGCGGGGCGGTTATAGGCGTGATCGTTAATCGCCGCACCGAACCCTACAGGATGCTCGGTAATGACCGTGCTATCGCTATGTTTTTCACTGATAACAATGCTGGGGACAATCGCACCAATACGCCGTTTTTGCTGATTAAACAGCACTGATAACAGATCCATTATGATGTCCTCGGTGTGAGTTTGCGCACCGTGTCTCTATTCGCTTTATCCTGAGCATTGGCGACTATTTTGCCTAGCTCTTGGTGGTCCTTACACGCGGAATTTAACGTAATAGAGGTGTTCTGGTTAATCACCGTTGAGGCTGCATTTCCTGCAGAACAGCAGCAACAGCAACCCTTTGCAGAGCGGAAATCCTCTGGCTGGCGCGAGGCCAACTCTTTACTCATCAGCGCTAAATTAGGCGCATATTGTTTAAGTTTTGATTGCGCCCAGTTCACTGCTGCAACAGCACGTCTTGCGACCGATTCTGCCAAGACCTTCTGCGGGTCTGGTTTTGCGACTTTCGCTACGCTGGAGTTGCTTTTGGCCGCCCTAGCCGCAGCAGGCGCTTTCGAAGAAGTCGGTTTTTGCTGAGTGGCAGCGGTATTTTTTTGGAGATTTTTATCTAAAAATTCTGTTTTTACACGCCTGTATTCAGGAGATTTATTCCAATAAACCGCATTAGGGCCAAACTCTACGCTGGCCGGTCCTCTCTGTTCTCCCGTTACTTTGTCAGGACCTCTTGTACTATAGAAATGTCCTATTTTTGTATTCGGATCTATAGGCGTTTCAACTATACCTACATGCTGGCCAGGCCATACTGCAAAATCTCCAGGTCTAACATTTTCAGGGTCTACTTTTTCGTAATATTTGGATTTTGCTAAAGCAGTACTATTTTCATAAGGAACATCATATCCAAGATTTTTCCCCACTGCGTGCGTTAAATGTGAGCAGTCGTAATAAATCTTACCATTGATAATCTGGCCATTAGCTCCATATTTATACCCTGTATCCTTATATTTATCTTTGACTTCCTGAGTCAATGGCAAAGGTTGACCAATACCACGTTGTTCTTTAACTTCATTTTGAAGCTTTAACAACAGGGGTTCTTCTATATTGTTTTTATCATTATTAAAAGATGATGAGTGATTTTCACCTTGATATCCTTCAAGATTAGGTGCAAGAATAGTTACAGCTTGCTCACCTAATTTAGCATAAGAACTTACACTAGTATTATTACCATCTTCATCATCAATACCTAAAGCATAGTATTTTACTGCACCTAGCGGTTTCATGTGTGAAGACATCGCAAACCCAGCTATTTTAGCTGCTGAGCTATTTTTATTTAAGGCAGGAGAGAATTCTTTATCAACAACTCTCCCATTTTTTGTTTTTTTATAAGTTTTATCAACCCTCATTCCCATTTTAATATTAGAATTTGTGTTATCAATAAACGCTTTATATTGAACACCTACATCTGACAAATAAGCATTCATCCCCCCAGGCAATATCCAGTTACTGTCATCTCTGAGAAATTGCTCATGAGGTGATGGCACTCCGTTTTTTTTGGTGTACAATCCTTTTCCTTCCGGATATTTTTCTAGCAAGCGTTTAACGTTAGCCTTTTTAATTAAACCAACATTAGCAAGAGCTTCTGCACCAAACTGGAATAACCCTAAATATCCACTTTGGTTGACAATGCGTTTATTGTTAGTACTTTCACGAGCACTAACAACTATCGCTAGAGCACGTGTTTGATCTGCATTTAACCCATCAATCGTTTGATTTTCTTTAATACTTCCAAAAATTTTACTGCTTGACTTAATTAAGTTAGGCCCATCTCTTTGGATATTTATTCCTTTGCTCATGATTACCTCTGTAAAATTAAGAGGGTTTAGCAATCCCCTAATGGTTTAATCAACTCCGCTGGCGCCATTTCTCTATCCTTTCAGCGTTATCAAACTGCAAGTCGAGAAATTCATTCATTAATGCCACATCGGCCAGGCTGATTGAGCGGTCGCGCAGTGCAGTATACGGAATAAGACCTGCCTCGACCGGGCGCAGCAGGTACTCTTCCCCCCCCGGCAGGGTATCCAGCGTTAAACCGCTGGAAGGTCGGCTATCTCGCTGGCGAGGGGTACGGGAAAAAAATCGCCAAGGGAATCTCTGATAACATTGCCGACCAGTTCCAGCATGCTCAGCATGTCGATATCATCAAACATCATCACCCCATCCTGGAAAACCGCGCTCCAGATTTTGCCATTCTTGCGCGATACCATAGAGAGACAAGGGTGAATAATGGCGTTGCAATCGGCATCGCTCATTGCAGCCACGGCTTCCGATACTTGCGGCAACAAGGCCGCAAGCGTAATTTCACCACTTTGCAGCTCCTCGAAAACCCCCGCCACCACGGGGAGTAATTTACGAGAAACACGAAACTGGTCGAAAACATCGAGCTTCCGCACCCGATATTCTTGCCCTTTTAACTCAAACTCCATAATTAGAACTCTCCCAGCATCTGGTCGATCTTGCCGCAGTCAAACACCCAAGTGACATTGCCGCCTTCTTTGGCATTAATATGGTCAGGGCGCTTTTGAAACGCGCAGTTGCGCGCCACAATAGTATCTCCAGAAGCGGTATTACGGATGGTGATGATGTTGTTACCCCACAGCGTTGAGGACATGCCCTGTGCGCCATAAACCGAAGAGAGCTTTTTGTTCACCGGTGAGGTTTTCAGCAGCGTGACGGTAATGGTGCCTGATTTGGCAGCGTGCAAACTGTGCATCACTTCCCCGTCGGCACCCAGCACCATGCTGTTTTGCGGGCCGCTCATAGAAACCACGATCCCTTCGTCGGCATTAGAAGAGCCATAGCCTAAATCAATAACCCCAGTAGGGCCTGCCAAGGTCGCGCTAACGTCTGCAAATGAATAAGTAGCCATAGTTTTTTCCTTAAATTAACGATTTACGTTGATAATGACATCGGCGTAATGAACAGCGCCCGCCAGTTTGATTGCACACTGGATCACCGGTGCACGGCGTTTTTCACGCTCTGCTTGAGACTGTTCGGCAATAGGAGAGGCGTAGGTGTAATAGCCTTTGGTCAACGTCTCGCCCGGTTGTAAAATACCCAGCGGCCCCCCATTCCATACCCCTGGAGCAATCAGCCCGTTATCTACCCCTTTTGCCAGTGACTGTTCGACATTGGTCAACAGCCGTGTCACACCACCATCGGTTTGCGGAATTTTGCTGGTAGAGGTAAACAGCAGGTTATAGAGGTTGTTCTGCACATAGTTCTGCAGCCAGTCCAGACCATGACGTTCGTCGATAAAGTCGCCGTTACACATCACGCCTTCCTGGATGATCGCCGTATCGTTGTTGTAATTGACAAAGACGTTGGCGTTTTTGCTTTGCAGCGTATTGGCCTCGGTTTGCGTCAGTGTTTCTGCCGTAATGCCCGGTTGCTGTTTGAATTTCAGGGTAATGGTGGTGTTGTTACCACTGAAGTTGACGGTGAAAGCACGACCAAATAGTGAAGCCACCGCATACGGGTTAGCGCTTGAGTACTGCACCAATGTGCGTGAATAGTTCGCCTCTTTCAGGATGCTGGCAATATCCGTGCTGCTGCCTGCCGTGAAGATATTGCTGTTTTGCGTGGTGTGGCCATAGATGCGCGCGACACCGTCAGATTCAATCAGCGCGGCTACCTTGGTGACATCCGCATCACTCAGTGAGGTATCAGCAATCATCAGGCCATACCAGGCTGTGGATTGGTTGGCCAGTGCAGCGACGCACTGATCTATCGTTTCTGCCGCTTTGCGCGGAACAATCAATGCCCCAACGCTCTGAACCAGCCCCATCAACACTGACAGATCGGTACCGGTACTCACCGAACCATAGGTAACCGCAGAGGTCTCATCGGTGGTTTTTGAGCTAACAATAAAGCGGTTACCGTCCCATACCACATCGGCGGAATCGATAGCGTTAGCCACTTTGGCTGCGATACTGTTCAAACTGGTTTCGTTGGAAAAATCCAGGGGGCCGATGGTTTTCACGGTGCCATCAATGGTGATTTTCATTGCAGCATCTTCCACCGCAAAACGGCTTAGCTCTTGTTGTGCGGGTGTCAGAACGCCACTACGCAAAGCGGCTGGAGCATCGGTTTTCACCCAGCGCCCAATCATCAGATCCACCGGGCGCGGAGATTGCTGATAGTAAAGGTTGGCAGCCTGATATTCCGGTGAGTTAAGACCAAAATCAGCCAGCACACCGCTGATATCGCTATAGGCACGCAGGCGTTCGTTGGCATCAATCACTGGCGAACTGCCAACAATCAGCAGAGAACCAAAGTTACGGGCCTGTGCGGCGCGAACCGCCATGTTTACGGACACGTTGATAATATTAGAAACAGGTAATCCCTGTGACATAAGCTTACTCTCCAATAAAGTGTGTTGGTGCTTCGAGGATCGAGTGGATCGCATACTCTCTGACCACTTTGCGCTGGAGCGTCAAGTGTTGATCGTAACGTCTAACCCACTGATTATTCTTTAGTTCATGGGCTGAAACGATGGCTCCCGACGCAGAAAATGCGAGGCCAGCCTGATTCAGTTCTTCCCGGTTTTGCGCAATGGCGACACCATCACGGAACTGGGTAGCAAGCCGCTGTCCATGAGGGCCGTAAAAACTCACCATGATTTCAATCAGCTCATTGCGCCATAGCTGCACGCTGTCGTCCGTCTGATGGGTGAATGCCGGATTATCGTTAGCCTGAAATTTCAGTATTCCTAGTGAACACCAATCCTCCGAGGCCGACGGCTGGTGAGGCTGTTCGGCAGTCCATTGCAATAAAACGTGCTTCGGCGGCAGTCCAGAGACACCCCGTACCCAACGGGAAAGGATGCGCTCCAGTTCGATGTCATCCTGTTGCGATGACGAAATAGGTCTCAGATAAGTGTTTTCGGTGTTGTTGCTAAGTCTGTTGTTTTCGAGGTTGTTCAGGTTATTACTGTCAGCGTTGTTGCTCATCCGCACCCCCGCCGTCAAACGGCATCAGTTCACAATGGGCCAGTACGAATCCAGCACCATAGGCAAGGTAGGGATCGACAAAGGTTACTCTGTAGTCACGCCCCTGATAGGTGACAATATCGGCGTCGCGTCCACTCTGCCCTTGCGTCAATCTCTCCAACGTAATGATCTGTATCGACCCACTGATGGTCTGGCTTGGCGGCATACGCTGGGTCATCAATGAATGATCCACCATAACCACACCGGTAAAAGGCATGGATTGTTGGGCAACGCGGGTGACACCATCGTCGTCTGTCATCAACCAGTTGCGCGTAACTTCCAGCGTCGAGTCGGCAAAATCGGCATCCAGCAGAATATCGGTCACATCAAGTAGTGGCATGTTCCCCCCTGCGGGCCTTTTTCCTCGGCGATGTACGCTCGCTCTTTTTCATCGCGTTAGCGTTCATAATTGCTGTCCCCCAGCGCCAAACAACAGCAGAAAATCGTAAAACTCGGCCCCATAACGGGTATGATTCCACCTGTTCGCCTGAGGATTGAGGGTGGCGCAGTTGTCATAACGGATGCTGACTTTATCCACCGATTTGGCTGCCAGTACGCCACTGTTATCGCCGCTGCTTCCCCCCAGTGCGCTGGCCCGCATATCGTCAGCAAACAGAGTCAGATGATGAGCAACGAATAGCTCAACCACGTAGGCATAGAGCTGGCCATAGCGCGCTTCATCCAGTAGCCGATCGGCCAATGCCAAGTGGCGAGCAATCTGGGCCGTGGGATAACGGGTCACGTCAGTAAATTGTGGAAAATCAGTACGGAACTGCGTCTCAGTAGGCAGCGTCAGGTTGTAAGGTTGCGATGGCATAATGAGTGCCCCCTTTTAATTGCTTCTGCGTGATCCCATCCAGTTTGCGGTGCTGCGTGAGTCCCTGATGGCCCTCCAACAGCATCTTGAGTCCGACATTGCTGACCGGCTATTTTTGGACGTACTAGCGGCGTACCAAAACACAATAGGAATCCGTCGGCTAATCGATAACGGGTGTTATCGAGCCGGGCATTAAAAAAATATTTCATGGTGATCTATCCTAGGGAAACGGCCTTCTCAACCTTGACGCAGACGTGTTAAATCATCTTGACGAATGGTAGAGCCGATGCCCGTGACACGTGATGAATCGCGCAACTGTTCAGCGCCTGCATAGGTTTTCATCATGCCGCTGCTAACAGCGTTACCGATCGCCTCAACGGTCTGTACCGCCACTTGGCTGCGTTCGAGTTCTGACATCTGCCATAACGGGTTGAAGTTAAATGCAAAATCCTCTGGTAATGCTTTATCCAGCACAGAACGATGTAGAATCGACATCAGGGTATAGATCGGGCGGCGTAGCTGCCGCGCCTGCTGAGCAGCGATGCCATCGTAATAATTCGCCAAATCCACATCCCCTGTGGTAAAACCCGCCGGAGATTGGCCAAACAGCCTGACCAGTGGGATGTTCAGCGCCCCTGAGAGCTGTTGTGCAAACTGTGCCAGTACCTCGGGTAAACCATTGAGATGATAAGAGTGGGTTTCAAACTTATCGTTGGCATCCATCAGCGTTAGGCCATCAATCGATTGCCCTTGCTGAATGGCGGCCATCTGCGTCAGCAAGACGTCTTTCGCTGGCCCGCCCATCGCTAAAATTTTGCGCAGGTCAGTCATGCTGTAGGTACGCAAATGGGCTTTGTTCATCAACTGCACGGCAGCGGTTGTGGCGCTGTCAAATGCCAGTATCCGATCGTAAATGCGTTCTATCACGCTGATACCCCAACCGTTTTCATCCTGTTCTGGCTGACTGGGCAGCGTAATACCCTCAAAACGGATCACCCGGCTGTAGTGTATTTTCCACGGAGGAATACCGGTTGAGGTATCAGTGACCTGATAAAAAAGCGGTTGTCCAAAATCAGGCCCCAGCGTACTTTCTCTCTCGTTCAGTGAAGGAGATACCATCCAGCGATGCATCGGGAAAATGCCGCGGAAAGTCCCCGCCTTCACGTTCTCTACCCGTAAGGGTGTTGACATGTCGTCATCATCAAGCAGGACCACTCCTAGCGCTCCGCCGTACAATCTCCCTAGTTTGATGACGTTGTTCAAACTATCCCACAGGGCTAAACGTTCCCAGGCGCTCTGCAAATGCTGCTTAGCATCGGGCTCCAAAGTGGAGGTGATCGTTATCCCATTGCGGGTCATATCCTCTGCTACGGTATCCACCGCCGCGCCAACCAACCATGATGATCGATAAGCATTGTCAATTAATGACCGCTGACTACTGATCCTGTCAGGAAGAGGATTTTCACTGCCGGAAAATGGCGGTACACGAATTCCAGGCAGCAACATGATATCGCCGTTACCCAGTTGGGCCGACGAGGTCTGACTATTGAGTGACGTATCTATTACCATTCGCTCGCCTTACATGATTGAATAATATTTAACAAAACCTGTCTGTCTGGTTGACCTGTCTGGTTGAAAAAAAACCAAATTAACAGTCGTAGCGTACATAGACATGCCCTGGATCTGTTTTCAAAGACACAAACAAAAAAGCCCTTCACACAAGGAGAAGGGCTTCAGGTGGCTGAGTTCAAGATACAACTCTTTGACCTTATAGTTGTCACTATACCAGTTAATCAGATTAGATCAACACCTTTTTGGTGTTATTTTTTATTTTTTGTTGTGGGTAAAAAAATACCGCCTTACGGCGGTATCCCAGGAATGCATGTTAAAAGGGTCTTTAACGGGCGGTGGCTGTCTCGGTATAAGAGAAGATCTGCCCGGCGATAAAAGCCTCAGCAACACGCAGTAGATTAGCAACATAACTCTGCGCTTTACCGATCTCTTTTGCCAAACGGTTCTGGCTGACGCGGTAGACATAATGAGCAACTATCAATTTATATGCCAGCAAATCAAAGCATTTAAGCCCCGCCACGGCGGCATCGATCAACATACCTTCTTTGTCGTCGATACGTCTCAGGTTGGAGCTATTCATCGGTAGGGCTTCTTGAAAAGTGATATTTACCGTTGAATATTCGGTTCCCAAATTACAACGTGCCCAGTTTCCCCACGTCTCAAGACTTATCTTTATATTGTTCATTTTTGCTCCACGAAAAGGCTCTGTATCGTTGTTACATACTATATACTTATAGTTGTTAAATCAACATAAGAAAGTTGTATACCCTCTCACAGGTTGTTATTGCACTTTTTTTATTTATAATCAGGGGAACAGGAGATGAATTATGAAAACTTTAGGTGAACGCCTGGCTAAACGGCGTGAAGAGCTGGGCTTGAGCCAGAAAACCTTGGCAGAAAAAGTAGGGGTGAGCCAGCAGTCGATCAATAAAATTGAAACTGGGCAAACCCGCTCGCCACGCAATTTGGAGAAACTGGCAGCGGCACTTTCAGTAACATCACAATGGTTGTTGTTTGGTGACACAAATTCTGCACCAACGCCACCTAAGCATGATGAAATCAAAGAGAGTCGCTTACGTGTCGAGGAGTGGGAGTCGATGGAACAGGATCAGAAAGAGTTCATCGATATCGCGGTGCTAGACATTGAGGCATCGGCAGGCAGCGGGGCAATGCCTGAAGAGGAAAGGGAAATCTATCGTTTGCCGTTTCGGCGCCATACCCTACGCCGATTGGGGGTTAATGCCCGTGATGCACGAGTGGTAAGGGTGATTGGCAACAGCATGGCGCCACTGTTACGCAGCGGAGATGTGGTCGGTATCGATACTGCGAATAACTTTCCGATTAACGACGGTGATTATTACGCGATTCGTGATGGGGATTTAATCCGCGTCAAGCAGCTGGTTGCCAAGCCTGATGGCGGGGTTATCATTAAAAGTTTTAATAGCACCGAATATCCAGATGAGTCTTTGAATCGTCAGGAGTTTGAACAGCGTATTCATATTATTGGCCGGGTTTTCTGGTCTTCTACTCTCTGGTAAAAATAGTGGGGGGGATTCCCCCACCTTACCCAGCAATCTTCCTTAATCGCCCGTGGCGCAGTCACACTCTACTCCAGTCATCCCTCATGCAGTCCACACTCACGCTTCAGGCCGAAGAAGCGGGTTTCTTCTTCGCTCATGCCCTCTTCCCATTTACGGGTAGTGTGGGTATCACCAACTGAAAGATAACCCTGCTCCCAGAGTGGATGATAGTTCAGCCCATGTTCAGTCAGGTATTGGTAAATCTGCCGATTATCCCAGTCGATAATCGGCAGGATCTTGAATACGCCACGTTGTACCGCCAGCACTGGCAGGTTGGCTCGGCTACCAGACTGCTCACGGCGTAAACCGGCAAACCAAGTCTTGGCCCCGAGCGTTTCCAATGCGCGATCCATTGGCTCAACTTTGTTGATCTGGTTGTACTTTTCGATCCCCTCTACCCCTTGCTCCCAAAGCTTGCCGTATCGCGCTTCTTGCCAGGCCGGTGAATGCTCAGCACGAAACACCTGAAGATTCAGCTGAAGTTTGTCGACCAGTTGATCGATAAACCGGTAGGTTTCTGGGAACAGATAGCCTGTATCCGTCAGGATCACCGGGATATCCGGCTTGATACGTGTGACCAAGTGCAAGCATACCGCTGCCTGAATACCAAAACTTGAAGAGAGTACGAACTCCCCAGGCAGATTTTCCAGCGCCCAAGCAACACGCTCCTGCGCCGGAAGGTGTTCCAACTGACCATTCACGACCGCCAGTGCCAACGCTTGCCCTGATTTTGGTAGCCCATTCAGCGCAACCAGATCGAGTTCAGCCATGTTGAAATCTCCTAAAAATGGTGACTCCTTCCCTCTCACCTTTATAGATGAGAAGGAAGGAGTGGTTGCCTCAATATGAAATGCAGCCTTGAATGTTACCCCCAGAAATCGTGTGCGGGATCCACAACCGGCTGGATAATCCCAGCTCGAAGGGTAAAGTCGCCGAATCCTTCACCTACCGTGCGCTCTTTTGCCCAGCGGCCTACCAGTTGGTCAATATTCTGTAGGATTTCCTCTTCGTTGATATTTTCGCGGTACATACGCGGAATACGCGTTCCTTCACGATTGCCTCCCAAATGGAGGTTGTAGCGACCAATCGCCTTACCCACAAGGCCAATCTCCGCCAACAACGCACGCCCGCAGCCATTTGGGCAACCGGTGATACGCAACACGATGTGTTCGTCACCCACGCCATGCTGATGCATGATGCCTTCTACCTTGGTAACAAATGTAGGTAGGAAGCGCTCGGCTTCCGCCATCGCCAGTGGACAGGTGGGATAAGACACGCAGGCCATAGAATTTTTACGCTGCTCACTGGTGCGATCGTCGATAAGGCCATGTTCCCGTGCTAACGCTTCGATTCTGGCTTTCTCGCTTGCCGGCACCCCGGCAACGATCAGATTCTGGTTTGCCGTGAGGCGGAAATCGCCTTGGTGGATCTTGGCAATCTCAGCCATACCGGTTTTCAATGTTCGCCCCGGATAATCAAGCAAACGACCATTCTCAATAAACAGCGTCAGATGCCAGAGTTCGTCAACCCCTTTCACCCAGCCGATACGATCGCCACGGCCAGTAAACTCATAAGGGCGCACCGGTTCGAAACGAATTCCTGCTCGCTTTTCCACTTCGGCACGGAAGGTATCAACCCCAACCCGCTCAAGGGTATATTTGGTTTTTGCATTCTTGCGATCGGTACGGTTCCCCCAATCGCGCTGCGTAGTGACCACCGCTTCAGCGACGGCAAGCGTGTGCTCCAGCGGGATATACCCAAACTCACTCGCCGTACGTGCATAGGTTTTCTTATTGCCATGCTCGATCGACAGGCCACCACCGACCAAAAGATTAAAACCCACCAGCTTGCCGTGCTCGGCAATGGCCACAAAGTTCATGTCATTAGCATGCAGATCGACATCATTTTGTGGTGGAATGACAACCGTGGTTTTAAATTTGCGCGGCAGATACGTTGCACCCAAGATCGGTTCTTCATCGGTAGTCGCGATCTTTTCTTTATCCAGCCATATTTCTGCATAAGCACGGGTACGAGGCAGCAAATGCTCGGAGATTTTTTTAGCCCACTCATAGGCCTGCTGATGTAACGCTGACTCTACCGGGTTTGACGTGCATAGCACATTACGGTTTACGTCATTAGCCGTTGCCAGTGCATCTAAACCAAGATGCCCCAATAGCTGATGTGCTGGCTTAACATTGCCTTTCAGAATGCCGTGGAACTGGAATGTCTGACGGTTGGTAATGCGAATGCTGCCGTACAAGGTACTTTCCTGTGCGAACTGATCGATGCCCAGCCACTGCTGTGGGGTAATGATCCCACCTGGTAAACGGCAGCGTAGCATCATGGCATGACGAGGTTCTAGCTTCTGCTCGGCACGCTCGGCACGAATATCACGATCATCCTGCTGATACATGCCATGGAAACGGATCAGCAAGAAGTTGTCACCAGTGAAACCGCCGGTAAGGCCGTCTTTTAAATCTTCCGCAATGGAACCACGCAGGAAGTTGCTCTCTTTCTTCAAGCGCTCGGCATCGGCAAGTTTGCCTTCAACCACCAGAGGCCCAGGGTGTTTATCATTCATCAGTAAACATCTCGCTGATAACGGCGCTCAAGGCGCAGCTCACTTAAAAATTCATCTGCCTGCTCGGTATCCATACCACCGTGCTCGGCCACCAGTGTTAATAATGTGTTTTCAACGTCTTTCGCCATGCGGTTAGCATCACCACAGACATAGATATGGGCTCCCTGTTGGATCCAGCGCCAAACCTCTGCCCCCTGCTCCCGCAGTTTGTCCTGCACATAAACTTTGTGCTGTTGATCGCGAGACCAGGCCAGGTCGATGCGGGTTAACAGGCCATCTTTCACATAGCGCTGCCATTCAACCTGATAGAGAAAATCTTCAGTAAAGTGCGGGTTACCAAAGAATAACCAATTCTTACCTGTCGCCCCGTCGGCCTCACGCTGTTGCATGAAGGCGCGGAAAGGGGCAATACCGGTGCCGGGGCCAATCATGATGATTGGCGTTTCCGGGTTGGCAGGCAGACGGAAATTATCGTTATGTTCGATAAATACACGTAGTTCGCCCTCTTCCTCCAAACGATCGGCGAGGAAACTGGAAGCCCCACCAGCACGTGCTCGACCATCGATCTCGTAACGCACGACCCCCACCGTAATATGAACCTCGCTTTCATTTTCTGCCTGGGATGAGGCGATGGAGTACAGGCGGGGAGTCAGTGGACGGAGCAGGCCAATCAGCTGTTCAGCGCTCAAATCGGCTGGAGCACGACGTACCATGTCAACAATAGGTGTGTTGTGCGCGTAGTGTTGAAGTTTAGCTTTATCGGCTAACAGGCTAATCAGCGTTTCATCTCGCGACAGAGCGGCATATTTCTCCACAATCGGGGAGGTGTTCTGCGTCAACTCAAAGTGAGTAAGCAATGCATCACGTAATGACTGCGCTTTTTCCTCAACTTGAACCAATTCGTCTCCTGTCAACCATAACAGTTGCAGTAATTCGTCCACTAACGCAGGATCGTTGTCAAACCAAACGCCGAGAGCATCGCCAGGTTGATAACGCAGCCCGGGATCCCCCAGATCGATTTCGATATGCCGTACATCTTTATCAGAACTACGGCCAGTGATTTTCTGCTTCACGGCCAACTGTGCCGTCAGTGGTTGTTCTTTGCTATAAGGGCTGTTTTCCAATGCGGTGACGGCACCGCTGGCCAACGCGGCTGATACACTGTTTTCAGCCGGGGCGCGAGCCTTAAACACTTCAACCACCTGCTTACGCCAGGCCGTTGCCAGCTCCTGGTACTCCACGTCAGCATCGATGCGTTCAACCAGACGCTCGGCACCCAACTCGGCCAATTTGGCGTCAAAATCCTTACCAGACTGGCAGAAATTCTCATAGGAACTATCGCCCAAACCGAACACCGCAAAGGCGGTTTCATCCAGCTTGGGCGCTTTTTTCGAATGCAGATATTTGTGCAGTGCAACCGCTTCTTCCGCTGGCTCGCCTTCCCCCTGGGTGGAAGCCACCACCACCAACAGGCGTTCCTGTGCGATTTGCTTGAACTTATAGTCCCCGGCACTGACCAAGGTGACGCTCAGTTTTGCCGCCAGCAGATCGTCACGCAGCTGTTCGGCCAGACGGCGAGCATTACCCGTCTGGGAAGCCGAGATAATGGTAATACTGCTTGTGGGAGCTTGAGCAACGGGTGCTGAGGCAACGATACCCGGTTGCTGTTCAACCTTCCCCCAAAAATAGCCAGACAACCATGCGAGTTGCGTTGGCGAATATTCAGCAATCGTTGCCTGCAGGCGTGAAAGCTGCTCGGGTGTCAGCGGGTGCAAGAATGGTGGGGGGGCCTGAGTCGTCATCGCAGTACGGATATCCTATGCTTGGCTAGTGTCAGTCGCTGTTTGATTTCCTGAAAAGATCAGGAGAGTTTGTAAGGTTAACGAGCGTCATTGCAACGATTAAATAAGGGATAGCAATAAATAATAACCAAAATGACTAAGCAGTTTTTCCGGTAAGGGATAGAGGTTAAACAGATAAGAATTTATTTTTAATAAATTGATAAATATATATTTTTTTAATGAACCGTATTTATGGCTGATGAACACTGCCGATAAAAATATCTCAAACCTAACAAAAAAAGTGATATGGCTTAACTGACTGGGATACATGGCAAGCAGCACTGCTTTCCGTTACTATGCGACAGTTTTTGAATCAATGAGACTATCTTGATGCCAACCACGCTGTTTAAAGATTTTCAGTTTGAAGCCGCACACCGCTTGCCACATGTGCCTGAAGGCCATAAATGCGGCCGTCTGCACGGGCATTCTTTTGTGGTGCGTTTAGAAGTCACCGGCGAAGTGGATGCGCATACCGGATGGGTAATGGATTTTGCTGATCTTAAAGCCGCGTTCAACCCGATTTGGCAACGTCTTGATCATCATTACCTGAATGACATTCCTGGATTAGAGAATCCGACTAGCGAGGTGCTTGCCGCCTGGATTTGGCAGCAAGTGAAGCCACAACTGCCAGAACTGAGCGCCGTGATGGTGAAAGAAACCTGTACAGCAGGCTGTGTGTATAAAGGCTAGGTTGTGCCGTGACATAAAAGTTCGTCATCAAGGCAAAGTGCTGGCCGCTTATTGGGCCCACCAAACCTCACGACTTACCCTTGCTCTGCGCACAAATGACTGCCAGCGGTGCCCGAATGCAATTAAGGGACATAGCCTAGTCAAAACCCACCACCGCAAGCGAATTGTCAGGCGATGTTGAGATACTTATGAGTTTGCATTGAAAGCCGCCAGTTACGGGCAATGCAAGTTTCAATACACAACCGCGTTGCCTCTTCTTTCTGGCTAATCGGTTGCAGAGCGATGATGCGTTGCTTTTGGTCATCTAGCGTGGCCAACAACGTATCAAGCGCTTCAATATCGCGCTCACGCCCAACCGGGTGTTTGATCTCATCGGCACGAATCAGGGCCTGAGATAACACCTTGAATCCCCCGCGCATATTTACTTTTGGCGAAACGGTCACCCAGGTAGAGGAAGAACAACGGACCTCATAAGTACCGCTGGTCTCAATTTGGCAGCTAAAACCGTTATTTTCCAAAAACGTGGTCAGTGGGTTCAGATCGTAAATGCTCGGTTCCCCCCCCGTGATCACAATGTGGCGGGCGGCATATCCCTGCTGTTGGATGATCCTGAGTAGTTGTTCCGGGGTGGCGCGACTCCACGTGTCACTCTCTTCGCGCTTTACCAAGAGCCGGTGCATATCCACCTCCCGATCAACGTCCTTTTCCCAAGTATGTTTGGTATCGCACCAACTGCATCCTACGGGACACCCTTGCAGGCGGATAAAAATAGCCGGAACTCCGGTAAAATAGCCTTCACCCTGCAAGGTCTGGAATATTTCATTAATCGGGTAAATCATCGATTTCTCAATTCAGAAGGGTAAAGCATGATTATCGCAGAACCCAAACAGGCGTCCAGCACCAACAAACTCTCATTTTTCCTATTAATACATCGAACAATGTATTACGACTTCGTATCAGACGTTTTTTGTAAATCCCATGTAACATTATTGTGACTTATCGCTCAAAAATGACACAAATTTGATTCTGTTTTGCGTAAAATCTTCCTGCCCCATAACGGAAGATTACTGAAAAACACACTTTAAATTCAATAAAAAACAACAAACTAAATCAATATTTGCCTCCTATTCGCCATATTGTTTCTCCAGTCTTTGGTATTGCATATGATTGTACATACAAGTATATGTTAATTAAACCTACGCATTGTTATGACTTGGGGTCGTTTCTGCCTCGTCATGAGATCTGTACCGATACTGTTTGAGGAAATCGCTGTGACTGCAAATAACAGAGTTCGCAATGTCGATGTACGCGCACCACGCGGCACAAAATTAAATGCAAAAAGCTGGCTGACCGAAGCGCCACTGCGCATGCTGATGAACAACCTTGATCCTGAAGTAGCAGAGAATCCGCACGAGCTGGTGGTCTATGGCGGTATTGGCCGCGCAGCGCGTGATTGGGATTGCTACGACAAAATTGTCGAATCCCTTAAAAATCTAGAAGACGACGAAACCCTGCTGGTGCAATCAGGTAAACCGGTTGGCGTGTTCAAAACCCATAGCAATGCTCCACGTGTGCTAATTGCCAACTCTAACCTGGTTCCTCACTGGGCAACCTGGGAACACTTCAACGAGTTGGATGCCAAAGGTCTGGCAATGTACGGCCAGATGACCGCTGGCAGTTGGATTTACATCGGCAGCCAGGGCATTGTGCAAGGCACCTACGAAACCTTTGTTGAAGCTGGCCGCCAGCATTACGAGGGTAACCTACAGGGCCGCTGGGTGCTGACTGCAGGGTTGGGTGGTATGGGCGGCGCACAACCTTTGGCAGCCACGCTTGCCGGAGCTTGTTCGCTAAATATCGAATGCCAGCAGAGCCGCATCGATTTCCGTTTGAAAACCCGTTATGTCGATGAACAAGCCAAGGATCTGGATGACGCATTGGCGCGTATCAAAAAATATACCAGTGAAGGCAAAGCAATCTCCATCGCCCTATGCGGCAATGCGGCAGCAATCCTGCCAGAACTGATCAAACGCGGCGTGCGCCCAGACATGGTGACCGACCAAACTAGCGCCCACGACCCGCTAAACGGTTATTTACCAAAAGGCTGGACATGGGAGGAGTATCGTCGCCGTGCGCAAACCGAACCTGCTCAGGTGGTTACGGCAGCTAAACAGTCGATGGCCGAGCATGTTACCGCCATGCTGGCATTCCAGAAAATGGGAGTGCCAACCTTCGACTACGGAAATAACATCCGTCAGATGGCTAAAGAAATGGGTGTCGAGAACGCCTTCGATTTCCCCGGATTTGTGCCCGCCTATATTCGCCCTCTGTTCTGTCGGGGAATTGGTCCATTCCGCTGGGCTGCGTTGTCTGGCGACCCGCAGGATATCTACAAAACTGACGCGATGGTCAAAAAACTGATCCCAGATGACGAACATTTGCATCATTGGTTGGATATGGCACGTGAACGCATCAGTTTCCAAGGTTTGCCCGCACGTATCTGTTGGGTTGGGCTTGGTCAGCGAGCAAAACTGGGCTTGGCATTTAATGAAATGGTTCGTCGTGGCGAACTTTCTGCACCCATCGTGATTGGCCGCGACCATCTGGACTCTGGTTCAGTATCCAGCCCAAACCGTGAAACAGAATCGATGAAAGATGGTTCTGACGCAGTGTCCGACTGGCCACTGCTCAACGCACTGCTTAACACCGCCAGCGGCGCAACTTGGGTTTCTCTGCACCACGGTGGTGGTGTAGGTATGGGCTTCTCCCAACATTCCGGTATGGTTATCGTCTGTGACGGCACCGATGAAGCCGCGGAGCGTATCGCACGTGTACTGCATAATGATCCAGCGACGGGTGTAATGCGCCACGCCGATGCCGGTTACGACATTGCTATCAACTGTGCCCGTGAGCAAGGCCTTAACTTGCCAATGGTGACTGCGACTCAAGGAGATAAAGCATGAAAGCGCTGACTATCCGCCCAGGCAAAATGACCCTCGCAGAATTGCGTCAGGTTTATCAACATCCGGTCACGCTGACACTGGACGACAACGCCTATGGTGCGATCCAGCAGAGCGTGGCCTGCGTTGAACGTATTGTGGCAGAAAACCGTACAACCTACGGTATTAACACTGGCTTCGGTCTGCTGGCTTCAACGCGTATTGCCCGTGACGATTTGGAAAACCTGCAACGCTCTATCGTGCTGTCGCACGCGGCCGGTGTGGGTGCTGCCACCGATGACAATCTGGTACGTCTGATCATGGTTCTGAAGATCAACAGCCTGTCACGCGGGTTCTCAGGTATCCGTTTGGAAGTACTCCAGGCGTTGATGGCGTTGGTCAATGCCGAAGTGTATCCACATATCCCACTAAAAGGTTCTGTCGGTGCTTCTGGCGATCTGGCGCCGCTGGCGCATATGAGTCTGGTGCTGCTGGGTGAAGGGAAAGCCCGCTATCAAGGCGAATGGTTAACAGCTACCGATGCACTGGCAAAAGCCGGTTTGAAACCTTTGACGCTAGCCGCTAAAGAGGGTCTGGCGCTGTTAAACGGCACACAGGTTTCTACTGCTTTCGCCCTGCGCGGTCTGTTTGACGCAGAAGATCTGTATGCCGCTGCGACGGTAGCGGGCAGCCTGACAGTGGAAGCGGCGCTGGGATCACGCAGCCCTTTCGACCCACGCATTCACGAGGTGCGTGGTCAGCGTGGTCAGATCGATGCCGCCGCGGCTTATCGTCATCTATTGAAAGAACGTAGTGATGTATCTGATTCACATCAAAACTGCGAAAAAGTGCAGGACCCTTATTCTCTGCGCTGCCAGCCTCAGGTGATGGGTGCCTGTCTGACGCAAATCCGCCAAGCGGCTGAAGTTCTTGAGATCGAAGCCAATGCCGTTTCAGATAACCCTCTGGTATTCGCCGCACAAGGGGATGTTCTGTCAGGTGGTAATTTCCATGCTGAACCCGTCGCCATGGCTGCAGATAACCTGGCACTGGCATTTGCTGAGATCGGTTCGCTCTCTGAGCGCCGTATTTCTCTGATGATGGATAAACACATGTCACAGTTACCACCGTTCCTGGTGGAGAACGGCGGTGTCAATTCTGGCTTTATGATCGCACAGGTGACCGCTGCAGCCCTGACTAGCGAAAACAAAGCACTGGCACATCCGGCCAGTGTCGATAGCATTCCAACTTCAGCCAATCAGGAAGACCATGTTTCGATGGCGCCAGCGGCAGGGCGTCGCCTGTGGGAGATGGCAGATAACGTGCGCGGCATTTTGGCCGTGGAATGGCTAGCTGCGTGCCAAGGTCTGGATCTGCGTAAAGGGCTGAAGACGACTGAAGGCCTGGAACAGGCTCGCCACCTGCTACGCGAACATGTCAGTTATTACGACAAGGATCGATTCTTTGCTCCCGACATCGAAGCAGCCAGCCAGCTGTTAGCAGCAGGTCACTTGACCTCTCTGGTACCAGCCACGTTGCTGCCTAGCCAGGCGTAACACATTCTTCTACCCTACAATTTCGTACTCTATCTCGCCGGGGTTCGTTCCCCCGGCGCGGATAGCGCTGCCTGTCCGACAACGATATTAAAAACGGAGAGCAACATGCCTATCGAAAAACCACAACTACAACGCGGCTTGAACGCGCGGCATATTCGCTTTATGGCCCTCGGCTCGGCCATCGGCACTGGGTTGTTTTATGGTTCAGCTGGCGCGATTCAGTTAGCTGGCCCTGCCGTATTGCTGGCCTATCTGGTCGGCGGTGCGGCAGTCTTTATGGTGATGCGGGCATTAGGAGAAATGGCAGTACATCAACCCGTTTCTGGCTCATTCGGCCACTATGCCAACCATTACCTTGGCCCATTAGCCGGCTTTCTTACCGGCTGGACCTATACCTTTGAAATGGTGATTGTTGCATTGGCCGATGTGACCGCTTTCGGTATCTATATGGGGCTATGGTTTCCCGAGGTTGCACAATGGGTATGGGTACTAAGCATTATTTTCTTTATCGGTGCGCTTAACCTATGCAACGTCAAAGTGTTTGGCGAAATGGAGTTCTGGTTATCATTGGTCAAAGTCGCGGCTATCGTGGCAATGATCGTCGGCGGTGCCGCCGTAATGCTGTTTGGCTTCGGTATGACTGAACAAGCTACCGGTTTCAGTAATCTGTGGCAGCATGGCGGTTTTATGCCAAATGGGGTGAGTGGTGTCATCGCTTCCCTTGCTGTGGTGATGTTCGCATTCGGTGGAATTGAAATTATCGGTATTACCGCAAGCGAAGCTAAAAACCCTGACAAGGTACTACCAAAAGCTATTAATGCTGTACCGATACGTATCTTGCTGTTCTATGTGTTGACGTTACTGGTGCTCATGTCTATCTATCCGTGGAACAGCATTGGGCAGAATGGTAGCCCATTCGTCGCAATCTTCAGCAATTTAGGGATAAATTCGGCGGCTAACGTCCTCAACGTAGTGGTGATCACCGCGGCTATTTCTGCCATCAACAGTGATATTTTCGGCGCAGGGCGCATGATGTATGGCATGGCTAATGATGGTCAGGCCCCGAAAAGCTTCTCCAAACTGACCAAAAACGGTGTGCCATGGATGACGGTATTGGTTATGTCAATAGCGTTACTATTGGCAGTAGTACTCAACTACCTGATCCCTAAACAGATATTTATGATCATCGCCTCTATTGCTACCTTTGCTACGGTTTGGGTGTGGTTGATGATCCTACTTTCACAAATTGCCATGCGCCGAACACTTACCGAAGAAGAAACTCGCAATTTGAGCTTTCAGGTACCTTGGTGGCCCGTTGCTCCCGCGCTTGCAACGGCGTTTATGCTGTTTGTGATCGGCCTGCTTGGGTACTTCGAGGAGAGCCGTATCGCACTGTTTGTCGGGCTGGTGTGGGTGGCATTCCTGACGTTAGCTTACTGGGTGTGGGTTCGTAAAAAAGACAGCGACGCATCCGTTGTAGCCCGTACCGAAAGTCAGTGAAAACAGGTGCCACTCAGCGGGTGATAAAAGTAGAGCACAGAAAAAAACCCGCCTTAGCGGGTTTTTTATTTTATCTGATATAAATCAAAGCGTTATTACTGACCTTTAACTTCTTTCAGGCCATTAAACGGGGCACGATCACCCAGAGCTTCTTCGATACGGATCAGTTGGTTGTATTTTGCAACACGGTCAGAACGGCTCATAGAACCGGTTTTGATCTGGCCTGCCGCAGTCCCTACTGCCAAGTCAGCAATAGTGGCATCTTCGGTTTCACCTGAACGGTGAGAGATCACCGCAGTGTAGCCCGCGTCTCTTGCCATTTTGATACATGCCAGAGTTTCAGTAAGAGAACCGATCTGGTTAAGTTTGACAAGAATCGAGTTAGTAATACCTTTCTCGATACCCTCTTTCAGGATCTTGGTGTTGGTTACGAACAGATCGTCACCCACCAACTGGATTTTGTCGCCCAGTACTTTAGTCTGGTATGCAAAGCCCGCCCAGTCAGATTCATCCAGACCATCTTCGATAGAAACGATTGGATACTGTTTGGTCAGATCTTCCAGGAAGTGAGTGAACTCTTCAGAGGTGAACGCTTTGTTGCCTTCGCCAGCCAGAACGTATTTACCGTCTTTGTAGAATTCAGAAGCTGCACAGTCCATCGCCAAGGTCACGTCTTTACCCAGCTCGTAACCTGCTGCCTTCACCGCTTCGGCGATAACAGCAAGCGCTTCAGCGTTTGAACCCAGGTTTGGCGCATAACCACCTTCATCACCCACGGCAGTATTCATGCCTTTGGCTTTCAGCACTTTAGCCAGGTGATGGAAAACTTCAGAACCGATACGCACAGCTTCTTTCAGGGTTTTCGCGCCTACTGGCTGGATCATGAACTCCTGAATGTCGACGTTGTTGTCAGCGTGCTCACCACCATTGATGATATTCATCATTGGCAAAGGCATAGAGAATTTGCCTGGAGTGCCGTTCAGTTCTGCAATGTGCTCATACAGAGGCATACCTTTGGACGCAGCAGCAGCTTTAGCAGCAGCCAGCGAAACAGCGAGGATAGCATTAGCGCCAAAGTTGGACTTGTTCTCAGTGCCGTCCAGGTCGATCATGATTTTATCGATGTTAGCCTGGTCTTTGGCATCTTTACCCAGCAATGCCTGAGCGATTGGGCCGTTTACCGCACCAACGGCTTTCAACACGCCTTTACCCAGAAAACGAGATTTGTCACCATCACGCAGTTCCAGTGCTTCCCGGGAACCGGTAGATGCACCTGACGGCGCTGCAGCCAAACCGACGAAACCACCTTCCAGATGCACTTCAGCTTCAACTGTAGGGTTTCCGCGTGAGTCGATGATTTCACGACCAATGACTTTAACAATTTTAGACATACAGGTTTTCCTCAAGTCACAAATTAAACTATACCCTTCATTCTTCAAGTTGCATGGGTGTTGGCTTCGTCCGCTCGCACCAGTCACATAGTGAGCTATGGCTCCTGGCGACTCTCAAACTTGCCGCCTACATACAACTCGAATTATTTTGGGTATAAAACTCCAGACGAACAACGCGCGGTTTTGCCGCGCGTCGCTTATCTACAAACTCTTATTTCACCTGACACTTCTGATACTCACCCGCCGCTTTGACAAAACCAGCGAACAACGGGTGCCCATCACGTGGTGTCGAAGTAAACTCCGGGTGGAACTGACAGGCCACAAACCATGGGTGGTCAGGCAGTTCAATAATCTCAACCAGTTTGTTGTCAGCAGAACGGCCAGCAACAAGCAAGCCTGCGGCTTCAATCTGCTTCAACAGCATGTTGTTGACTTCATAACGGTGGCGATGACGCTCAACGATGGTTTTCTCTCCATACAACTTGCGCACCAGGCTGTTGTCTGTCAGATGGCATTGTTGCCCGCCAACACGCATGGTTCCCCCCAGATCACTTTCCTCAGTACGTACTTCAACGTTACCGTCTTCATCACGCCATTCGGTGATCAAGGCTATCACAGGGTACTTACAGTCTGGCACAAACTCCGTCGAGTTGGCATTTTCCATGCTGGCCACATTACGGGCAAACTCAATCAAAGCCACCTGCATACCTAGGCAAATGCCCAGATAAGGGATTTTGTTTTCGCGCGCATAACGCGCTGTCATCACTTTTCCTTCCACACCACGGTAACCAAAGCCACCAGGAATAAGGATCGCATCCAGGTTTTTCAGCACTTCAACACCGCGTGTTTCAACATCTTGCGAATCGATCAGCTTGATGTTGACGGTCAGACGATTTTTCAAACCACCGTGCTTCAGCGCCTCTATCACCGACTTATACGCATCCGGCAATTCGACATATTTACCAACCATGCCGATAGTGACTTCACCACCTGGATTGGCTTCTTCGTAAATCACCTGTTCCCATTCGGTCAGGTCAGCTTCCGGTGCGCTGAGGCTGAATCGTTTACAAATATAATCATCCAACCCTTGGGATTTCAATAGAGCAGGAATTTTATAAATAGAATCAATGTCTTTTAAAGAGATAACGGCTTTTTCAGGGACATTGCAGAACAGTGCGATTTTAGCACGTTCATTAGCAGGAACCGTGCGATCGGAACGACAGATCAGCACATCAGGCTGGATACCAATGGAAAGCAGTTCTTTTACTGAGTGCTGGGTCGGCTTGGTTTTCACTTCACCCGCTGCTGCCAAGTATGGCACCAGTGTCAAATGCATGTACAACGTATGCTCGCGGCCCACTTCAACCGCCATCTGGCGAATGGCCTCCAAGAATGGCAGAGATTCTATATCACCGACCGTGCCACCAATTTCAACCAGCACCACGTCATGCCCTTCACCGCCTTCAATGATGCGTTCTTTGATCGCATTGGTCACATGTGGGATAACCTGAACTGTCGCACCCAGATAGTCGCCACGACGTTCTTTACGCAATACCTCAGAGTAAATACGACCTGTGGTGAAATTGTTGCGCCGCGTCATTTTTGTACGGATAAAGCGCTCGTAGTGACCCAGGTCAAGATCGGTTTCTGCGCCATCTTCGGTGACGAAAACCTCCCCATGTTGAATCGGGCTCATGGTGCCCGGATCCACATTGATGTACGGGTCCAGTTTCATGATGGTAACGTTGAGGCCACGGGCTTCAAGAATAGCCGCCAGAGAGGCTGCGGCAATGCCTTTACCCAGAGAGGATACGACCCCGCCGGTCACAAAAATATAATTAGTTGTCATGCTGAACCTGAGAGTTTAGGTTTAAAGACGATGGAAGAACCAAGACGGGAAAGTAGTATACCCGAACCTCTCTTGACCTACAAACGATCGTTTTGTCATCCATCTTCTCTTTCCGCCGATGAGTCAATGCAGATAAAACCCGAAAAAAAACGCTTTAATTATTTTAAAAACAACAAATTACAAAAAAATATGGCCAGTAATTTGCATTACTGATTAAAAAATACATTACATTTCCATTTGTTAGCTTTTTATCGAACACTTCGCAAGCCATGAGACTCAGCTTAACCGTTTCAGCTAATTTGAACATTGTCTCCGATCAAACAAACATTACTGTGAAAACGAGTATTTAAGATGATTTTTCCATGTGCTTCACCTGCTGCCAAGCCTCTTCCATCTGTTCCAGTGAGGCATCTTGCATCCGCAAGCCGTGCTGTTGCACGATTTCTTCCACCTGACGAAAACGCCTCTCAAACTTACGGTTGGCGGCTTGCAGCGCATTTTCAGCTTTATAGCCGAGGTGGCGAGAAAGATTGACCGTAGCAAATAGCAGATCGCCAATTTCCTCCTCCAGTTTTTGTTCATCCACGACAGCTTGCTGCGCTTCATGCATCACTTCGTCGAGTTCTTCGTACACTTTATCCAATACTGGCCCTAAGGTGTTCCAATCAAACCCCACCGCAGCACAGCGTTTCTGTATTTTATGAGCTTTCATCAAGGCAGGTAAGGCATTAGGAATATCATCCAGCGCCGAATGCAACGCTTTCTCTGCCCGTTCACCTGCCTTCAATTGCTCCCAGCGTGCCGAAACGGTTTCGCTATCGGCAGCTTCAGCTTCACCAAAAATGTGTGGATGACGGCGTTCAAGCTTGTCGCTAATGGCGTTACAGACCTGGTCAAAATCAAATAGTCCCTGTTCGTGTCCCATCTGGGCGTAGAACACGACCTGGAACAGCAGATCACCTAACTCATCACGCAGATCGGCATAATCCTGGCGCTCAATGGCATCAAGCACTTCGTAAGTTTCTTCCAGTGTATATGGCGCAATAGTGGCAAAGGTTTGCTTGAGATCCCACGGGCATCCCCCCTGCGGATCGCGTAAGGTTTTCATGATGGTCAACAGACGTTGTAACGGGGTGGACTGGATCATATTGATTTCTCTAAAAAGAAAGCGGGCACAAACGTGCCCTTATAAAGGTTACACCTGTGGATCACAAACCGTACCGAGGCGCTAAAACAATTCTGTTTAAAGAATACCGGGTATTCATTTGCCGTGAAGGCGCTTTGCTTCGATAACGTCCGCTAATTGGTTGAGCTTAGCCAATACACGCCCCAGCACTTGCTGATTGTAAATTTCGATGTCCATATCAATCGTGGCTAACTGCTTTTTAGTATCACTCTGGCTGGCTACCCCCAATACATTGACCTTTTCGTTGGCCAAAATCGTGGTAATGTCGCGTAGTAATCCACTACGATCGTTAGCCACTACTCGCACCACTAACGAATAACCACTGGAATAACTCTCCCCCCAGACGGCATCAACGATCCGCTCAGGCGAATGAGATTGCAGTTCGGCCAGTTGTTCGCAATCCACACCGTGGATCGAGATCCCTCGTCCTTGAGTGATAAAGCCTACAATCTCATCACCTGGAATAGGCTGGCAACAACGAGCAATGTGGTGCATCAGATTACCAACGCCCTCAACCACTACTCGACCATGATCTTTGCTACGGGCAGCCGCTGGTGCTTTGTGGTGGGTAAGTTGTCGCAGTGCTTCGCGATCCTGCTCTTCTGCACTCGGTTTATGGAGCTTGCCCTGAAGAAAATTCACCATCTGATTCAGGCGAATATCACCCCCACCAATCCCTGCAAGCACCTCATCTAACGAGTTGACGTTATAACGTGGAATCAGTAGTTTTTCAGCCTCTTTCAGGCTGATATCGAGATGTTCAAGTTCATTGTCTAACATCTGCCGGCCGGCAAGGATGTTTTTGTCACGGTCTTGTTTGCGGAACCAATTGTGGATCTTAGAGCGTCCACGACTCGTCGTCACATAACCCAGATTCGGATTCAACCAGTCACGGCTTGGGTTCGGTTGCTTTTGAGTGATGATTTCGATTTGATCACCCATTTGCAATTGGTAAGTAAATGGCACAATTCGGCCACCTATTTTTGCGCCAATACAACGGTGGCCAACGTCGCTATGAATATGGTAGGCAAAATCGAGCGGCGTCGAACCCGCAGGCAGATCCACTACGTCACCTTTTGGCGTAAACACATAGACGCGATCGTCAAACACTTGGCTGCGGACTTCGTCAAGCATCTCACCTGAGTCAGCCATTTCTTCCTGCCAGGCAATCAGTTTTCGCAGCCAGGCAATACGCTCTTCATAACCAGAACGCGCTGCTGCTACCGCACCTTCTTTATATTTCCAGTGTGCGGCAACGCCAAGTTCAGCATCTTCGTGCATCTGACGGGTACGGATCTGGATTTCCAGCGTCTTTCCCCGAGGCCCGAGCACCACGGTATGAATCGATTGATAACCGTTCGGTTTCGGGTTGGCAACATAGTCGTCGAACTCATCCGGCAGGTGGCGAAAATGCGTGTGTACGATACCCAATGCCGCATAACAATCCTGTAAACGCTCGACAACAACCCTCACCGCTCGCACATCGAACAACTCGTCAAAGGCCAAGGATTTTTTCTGCATCTTACGCCAGATGCTATAGATATGCTTTGGACGGCCATAAATTTCCGCTTTGATGCCTTCATCCACCATGGCTTCGTGCAATGAGGCAACAAAATCATCAATAAACTGCTCACGATCGATACGGCGTTCATGCAACAGCTTGGCGATACGTTTGTATTCGTCAGGATGCAGATAGCGGAAACAGAAATCTTCCAATTCCCACTTCAGTTGTCCAATACCGAGGCGGTTGGCCAGTGGTGCATAAATATTGGAACACTCTTTTGCCGCCAATACGCGTTCATCTTCTGGCGCATCCTTGACTTCACGCAGGTGGGTGATCCGTTCGGCAAGCTTAATAACCACACAGCGGAAATCTTCCACCATAGCCAATAACATACGGCGAACGTTATCAACCTGCTCAGATCCCATAGAGTCATTGTGCGTGGCTTTCAGTTGACGAATAGCATCCATGTCCCGTACACCATGAACCAGAGAGGTAATTCCTGGACCAAACACTTCGGTCAGCGTTGCCTCTTGCACAATCGCGGCATCCACCAGCGGAAACAGCAACGCCGCACGCATGCTCTCGTTGTCCATACTCAGCGTGGAGAGGATCTCTACCATTTCAAGGCCACGCCAGAGTAACAGTGACGAATCGGGATGATTTTTAGTCTGTTGTTCACAATAACGCCAGGTTGCGGCCAATCGCTCACCTGACTGAGCGTTAGGAAGACCCAGGCTGGCGATCCAATCATCAAGGGCGAATTCACCTGCAGTATTCAGATGTGCACTTCTTATCGCAACCATAACTTCTCCCGACCTTTGCAGCGACCCCTGACGCCTGTATATCCAGCGTCATGGATTCAAGATGCCCCGTGTGCGAAAACATATACGACATCCGCACGCGAGCAATACGATAACCTGCGTTGAGCAACACGCTGCTGCCATATGCCAGCATCGTAGGATTGAAGGAAACATAAATCACGCGCTGTGATGCAAACTTGACAATATATGGCATCATTCTAAACGCGCCTGCGCGGGCAGAGTCCAGCGTAACCTAATCAAATCCCTGTGCTGCCCAAGGTTGTCACTCAACGTCATCCCCAAAATTTCCAGGGAAAAAAGGATACATTACTCAGTAAATTTTTATGTGCATTATATTGCCTATTCGCAACCAGCGTGGCAACTCCGACTACCACTTTTGCCATCTGGTCAACGCTGAGCTAAAAACGTGGCGGTATTCTTTAATTACATACGAATACCGCAGGCAATTAAAAGGTACTGCTTGACTATTCTGCACAACAGAACCAATACCCGATTACGGCACCCAATACTCAGACGTTTCAACTTACCTTGAGTGAATTGCTATTTATTTTCCGTCAGTTGAGTTTCTGCTTGTCCGCCCGGTAGAATAACAGCAAAAAAATACAGCGTTACTTTCATGGCTGAATGGATCGAGATCGGTTACCGTTACAGTGAAGTTAATACTTGTGAAGCTGCTTGGGTCGTCACGTAGCATTACGCCATATTGTCGATTACGTGCCGGTTCATTAAGCTAACTAGAATTAGTCCCAATTTTTCCACATTGGAATCCCATGACCAAATACAGCTTGCGGGCGCGGATGATGATCCTGATCCTGGCGCCAACATTAATGATCGGTCTTCTGCTGAGCACCTTCTTTGTGGTACACCGCTACAACGAACTGCAGGAACAGTTGGTTGATGCTGGTGCCAGCATTATCGAACCTTTAGCCGTAGCCAGCGAATATGGCATGACCTTTCGTAGCCGTGAGTCAGTCAGGCAATTGGTTAGCCTTCTTCACCGTCGTCATTCGGATATTGTGCGTTCTATTACCGTATTTGATACGCATAACAACCTGTTTGTCACTTCCAATTATCACTACAATTATACTCAATTACAGTTACCGAAGGATGTCCCAATCCCCACCGAATTAATGCTGACGCGGCGGGGTGACTCTTTAATCCTTCGAACGCCAATTGTGTCAGAAACCCATTATCCGGACGAAAATAGCAACAGCGATATACAGCCTGACAACAATCTCGGTTATGTCGCCATTGAGCTGGATTTACAGTCGGTAAGATTACAACAATATAAAGAGATCTTCATTTCGACCTTACTGCTACTGTTGTGTATGTGTATCGCAATTCTGTTTGCTTATCGCCTGATGCGCGATGTCACCGGCCCAATCCGCAACATGGTCAATACGGTCGACCGTATCCGCCGTGGCCAACTCGACAGCCGAGTTGAAGGCTTTATGCTCGGCGAACTGCATATGTTGAAAAACGGCATCAACTCTATGGCAATGTCACTCACTGCCTATCATGAGGAGATGCAGCAAAATATCGATCAAGCCACTTCTGATCTGCGCGAAACATTAGAGCAAATGGAAATCCAGAACGTTGAACTGGATCTGGCAAAGAAGCGTGCGCAGGAAGCTGCTCGAATCAAATCCGAATTTCTGGCTAATATGTCACATGAGTTGCGGACCCCGCTCAATGGTGTCATTGGCTTTACCCGTCAGATGTTGAAAACCAATCTTAGCGCTACGCAGATCGACTATCTCCAAACCATTGAACGTTCTGCCAACAATCTGTTGACGATCATTAACGATGTGTTGGATTTCTCCAAACTAGAGGCCGGTAAGCTGGTGCTGGAGCATATTCCGTTCTCTCTGCGTGAAACGCTGGATGAAGTTATCGTATTACTGGCCCCCAGTGCACATGAAAAAGGGCTGGAGCTGACGCTGGATGTGCATAATGATGTACCCGAGCACGTAATTGGTGACTCACTGCGTCTGCAACAAATCGTTACCAATCTGCTAGGCAATGCGGTGAAGTTCACCGAGACGGGCAATATTGATATCCGCGTGGAACAGCGTAACCAGCTAGAACGACAAGTTGAGCTGGAAGTACAGATCCATGATACCGGTATCGGTATTTCTGAACGCCAGCAATCACAACTGTTCCAAGCTTTTCGTCAGGCGGATGCCAGCATTTCTCGACGCCATGGTGGTACCGGTCTGGGCCTGGTAATCACCCAAAAACTGGTGAAAGAGATGGGGGGTGATATTTGCTTTCACAGCCAGTTGGGACGAGGTTCAACCTTCTGGTTCCATATCACACTTGATCTCAATGAAGGCATGCTGATGCTGCCCCCTTGTTTGCCAGACCTTAAAGGCAAAACGTTGGCCTATATCGAAGCCAATCCTTCCGCTGCGCAAGCCACATTGAGCCTATTAAGCACCACCCAGTTAGAAGTTGTGTATTCGCCAACACTGGGGCAATTGCCAAAGAGCGATTATGACTTTCTACTCCTCAGCGTGCCGATCCCTTATAGAGATAGCCTGATAAAACATAAGGATAAGCTCACAGAAGCACTGAAAATTTCCACTCGGGTGATCCTGGCTCTGCCTAGCCAAGCACAAATTGACGCCGAAGAAATGAAAAAGCTCGGCGCAACCGGCTGCCTGATCAAACCGATCAGCAGCAATCGGTTGTATCCTTTACTACGTACGGAAGCACTACATCGGCTGAGTCTGCCCCAACTCCGTAAACGCCTGCCATTAACAGTAATGGCAGTAGATGATAACCCGGCAAACCTAAAGTTGATTGGAACATTGCTGGCAGAACAGGTGGAAAAAACGCTGCTGTGTGAAAGCGGTGAAGAAGCCATTGCGCTAGCACGAGACAATGTGCTCGATATGATCCTAATGGATATTCAGATGCCAAACATCGATGGACTCCGTGCCAGCGAACTCATTCGCCAAATGCCCCATCACAATTCCACACCGATTGTCGCAGTCACTGCTCACGCAGTGAGTGGTGAGCGCGAACATCTATTGCAAGCAGGTATGGATGACTATCTCGCGAAACCTATTGATGAAGCAATGCTGACGAAAGTGCTTTCCCGCTACCACACCATTGACGTTGAACCTGAACCCACCAAACTACGCCCTACAGCTGAGTTATCGCTATCATTAGATTGGTCACTAGCATTGCGCCAAGCCGCCAATAAAGAAGATCTGGCTCGCGATCTGCTGCTAATGCTAGTTGAATTCCTGCCACAGGTCAGTGATCGGGTGAGAGCGTTGTTGGAGGGGGAACCGGACGACAGTATTCTCGAACTGATCCACAAACTGCACGGCAGTTGCAGCTACAGCGGCGTTCCCCGTCTCAAGCAGCTGTGCTTCTATCTCGAGCAACAGTTACGTCAGGGTGTCAATAGCAGCGATTTAGAACCGGAATGGTTTGAGCTTTTAGATGAGATAGAATTGGTGAATACCGAGGCACGTTTTCGACTGGCTGAGTGACTTATTTTTTAAAATATCAAGGCAAAACAACAAGGCACGCAGAAGCGTGCCTTATGCATAAGTGGGACGTCTTAGCGCATTAGCAGATACAAAGACGTATCACCGCGCAGAATGTTCAGTGCCAGCACTGTAGGTTTACTATCAAGAATTTTCCGCAGTTCACCCAAGTTTTCTACCGGCTGCTGGTTAACCCCAAGGATCAGGTCACCTTTTTTCAGACCAATACGTGCTGCTGCACTGCCAGCCTTGACACTGTCCACTTTAACGCCTTTTTCTTTGGCTGAGTTATTACTCAACTCTGCACCTTCAATGCCGGTATAAATACTACCGGATTCAACGTGAGTCTGGTTGCCCTGCTCCAATATGACGTCGATCGTCAACGGTTTACCATTGCGAATAATACCCAAAGCCATCTTGCTGCCAATCGGCAAAGTACCAATTTCAGCACGGAACGATGCAAAACTGGAGATCGCTTTACCATTCATGGTAACAATCACGTCACCCGCCTTGATACCCGCTTTATCGGCCGAAGATTTTGGTACAACCTGGCTGACAAATGCACCGCGTTGCGCATCCACATTCATGGCTTGAGCAATATCAGAATTGAGTTCAGTCCCCATGATGCCCAGCTCACCGCGTTTCACTTGGCCATATTCCACCATCTGCGCCGTCAGGTTTTTCACCATATTGCTTGGGATAGCAAAACCAATACCGATGTTACCGCCTTCAGGCGCCAAAATAGCAGTATTGATACCGATCAGTTCACCATTAAGGTTCACTAATGCTCCACCGGAGTTCCCTCGGTTGATTGCCGCATCGGTTTGGATAAAGTTCTCATAGTTTTCAATATTCAGGCCACTGCGCCCTAAAGCAGATACAATCCCCGAGGTGACGGTTTCCCCCAAACCATAGGGGTTACCGATCGCCACCGTATAATCACCGACGCGCAGTTGTTCAGAATCTGCCATTTTTATGGCAGTCAGGTTTTTAGCCTCTTTCACTTGGATTAATGCAATATCAGAACGGGGATCCTTACCGATCACCTTGGCTTCAAAACGACGCCCATCACTCAGTTGTACTTGGATCTTGCTGGCATTATCCACCACATGATTGTTAGTGACCACATACCCTTTAGCGGCGTCAATGATGACACCCGATCCCAACGCTCTAAACGCTTCTTTGGTCTTACCTGGAGCTCCCTGAGCCCCTTGGCATATTGGTGAACCGAGGAAAGGCGAACCCTCCTGACAGAACGGTGAGTTATCACCGAAAAACTGCTGGAACTGTGGCGGCATACTTAGGGAATTCACCGTAGTGCTCCCTTCAACGTTGATGCTCACCACAGAAGGCATGACTTTCTCTAGCATAGGTGCAAGGCTGGGTAACGGCTGGGTAATCGCTGATGCAGAGGCACTTTCTGCGGCAGAAGCAAAACTTACCGGACCCAAAGTCAAACCAATACTAAAAGCCAAGGCGCTTAAAGCTAGTGCTGTTTTTTTCATCTGTGTATCTCTTACAGTCAGTCGTTCAAAAAATATCAGGGTTTAGTGGTTAATAAGAACTTATTAATAACCTGAAGTTCCGAATCCAATGAGAGGTAATAGTAAACAAATATTGATGGCCTTTACAAAACTCGAAATAATACTCACCGGTTACCTTAGTCCCTGGGAAATAAGTCATTGTGCTCGTCATATTTCAGGTTATCCATATGTTGGCTAAACTCGAACGCTCTGGTTATTGCATTATCCGTGCTTTTGGGAACTTACCGCCCTGATGCAACTTGAATTATTTAGAGTATGTTGATCTCTGCAGTTATTCCGCTGCCATTAAACGGCGATACTCATCATAAGCATAAAGGTCGGTCATACCGCTGATATAATCCTGTAAAAGCCGGGCGCGGAAATAATATTCTCTCATGGCTCGCTCTTGCGCAGAGACATCCTGTAAACCTTCGACCGCTTCGATATACGCCAGACGGTGCTTGGTAGAGAGTTTGTGAAACAGTCTTGTTTCAATGGGGAATGCACGATGGCTATCCTCACTTACCAACTGGCTAAAATCCGTTAATGACATCTTTAACAATGGGCTATAAATATCCAGTAACCCATTGATAACCCTATATCCCTGCAATTCAAGCTGCTCTACCTCAGGATGATTGAACACGTGTTTGAAAGCAACATTCTTGAAGATTTTTAGCAGCTTATAGGCCGGGCTTGAATCCTCTAATAGAGCGCCATTAAAGTTGCCATGATATACCGCGTCAAGATTATCAATAAAACGTTGTGCTGCATGTGGAACCAACCGGGCCACGGTAAATACCCGCAGATACATAAAGAATTGATCTTCCGAACTTCTGCGAGCGCCGCTACCAGGTTCGATTTTACGAAATGCACTCACGACTGTTTCATCAAACAGATCCCCGGGGATGATTTCCCCCCATTCCTGTATGAGGTGTTGATATAACTGCGCAACAGTGAAAATATTTTTTTCAACAGCATCTTCTAAGTCAGCAACACAATAAGAAATATCATCCGCGGCTTCCATAATATAGGCGAGAGGAAAACGGTCAAACTCGCCCATATTCAATTCACACCGTAAATCAGCAACAAAGGCCTCTTCAGCCAGATAAAATCCCGGCTTTTTCATCAAATAGCCGTGAGTGACCGGAATTTCGCTTGCCCAATAAGCTGGACGAGTATATTTCAAAATACAGCCAACCTGGGCGTAAGTCAGATTCAGTTTCAGCAAGGTGTATACCAAACGAATCGCCTGGGCATTGCCTTCAAAATGACAGAGATCTTGACGAATACGGCTACGCAAGGAGTTGAGAGCACTGTCCCCTTCGCTTAAGCGAAGAACATCAACCCGGCAGAGGTCATGCCTGTCAGGCTCACTGCGACAGTAGGCAGGATCAAGACGCTGGCGGAACCAATCATTGATTGCCGACTCACCGAAATGGCCAAAAGGGGGGTTGCCAATATCGTGCATCAGGCAAGCCATCTCGACAATGCTCTCAAAGGGATCGAGCAACTTCGTCAGGCCGAGCGTATCAATACGTTTATCCTGTTTGAAACGATTGAGGATCTCTTTAGCAATATGCCGCCCCACCTGCTGCACTTCCATCGAGTGTGTCAGACGGCTGCGCACCGCAGCATTACGTTCTAACGGAAACACCTGCGTTTTCTGCTGTAAACGACGTATTGCCGCTGAATTAATAATTCGCCCACGATCGCTCTCAAACAGCCGGACGATGTCGTACTCTTCTTCAGCTTCTATTGGTTGGCCGAAAGGGCGCTGAAAACTGATCTTTTGCTTAAAGTCGATCCCGGACATCTCTATCTCCCACCGTTACCCATTACCTCCGTGATAACAATTCCCAGCACAGGATGCAACGGTATTGCCGATTATCTCTCTCTCTGAGCCATGATAGACTATGGCGCAATTTCTACATGCAATCAGCGAGTGTTATTTATGAAAGTAGGCATCATCGGCGCAATGGAAGAAGAAGTTACACTGCTGCGCGAACAAATTGAAAACCGCCAGACTGTTCAACGCGCAGGCTGTGAAATCTATACCGGCCAAATCGGCGGTGTTGAAGTCGCACTGCTCAAATCAGGTATAGGCAAGGTCGCAGCAGCAATGGGAACCACATTACTGCTGGAACACTGCCAACCCGACGTAGTGATCAATACCGGTTCCGCTGGTGGGCTGGCACCTACGTTGAAAGTGGGCGACATCGTAGTATCTGAAGAAGTGCGCTATCACGATGCTGATGTTACCGCCTTTGGCTATGAACCGGGTCAAATGGCAGGTTGCCCCGCAGCATTTATCGCCGATGCCCAGCTTATTACCCTAGCCGAGAGCTGCATCAAACAGCTTAATCTGAATGCGTCACGTGGTTTGATTTGCAGCGGTGATGCCTTCATCAATGGCGCGGAACCGCTGGCTCGGATCCGTGCAACCTTCCCCGCCGTTGCAGCAGTTGAGATGGAAGCTGCCGCCATCGCCCATGTCTGTTACCAGTTCGGTACACCGTTTGTGGTTGTGCGTGCCATTTCTGACGTTGCCGATCACCAATCACACATGAGTTTTGATGAGTTTCTAGTCGTGGCCGCCAAGCAGTCATCATTGATGGTAAATGCCATGCTACAAATCCTGGCTGAACGTGGTTAGCGTGAGAGTACACTTTTATCACTTGCTGTGTGGGTTCTTGCTGTGGATAGTATTGCCCGTCAATGCTTCCCAACGCGTGGTCAGCCTAGCACCTAACACGACTGAACTCGCCTATGCCGCTGGCATGGGTGATACTTTGCTGGCAGTGAGCGCTTATTCTGATTACCCACCTGAAGCCAAAAAACTGGAACAGGTAGCATCCTGGCAAGGGATCAATCTAGAACGCGTGCTGGCCCTAAAACCTGATTTGATCCTGGCCTGGCGTGGTGGTAATCCCCAAAGGGTATTAGATCAACTTGCGTCATTCGGCATTCCTATTTTCTATTCAGATGTTAAGAATATTGATGAGATCGCTCAGTCTTTGGACTCATTGGCAAAATACAGCCCCCACCCAGAAAAGGCACATCAGGCTGCAGATAAGATCCGGCACCAAATAGCTGAGCTGAAAACCCGTTATGCCAATAACTCAACACAGCGCGTCTTATTACAGTTCGGTACCCAACCGCTGTTCACCAGTTCTGCGGATACTTTGCAGAGCCAGGTGCTTTCTTTATGTGGTGCAGAGAATATTTTTGCCGACAGCCCAATGCCTTGGCCACAGGTCAGCCGTGAACAGGTGCTGGTACGCAAACCACAGGCCATCGTCACTACCGGAGGAGAACAGCAAATCGCGAGTGTAAAAGCCTTCTGGGCGCCACAATTGAACGTGCCAGTGATAGCTCTAAATGAAGATTGGTTCAATCGCGCAGGCCCGCGCATAATGCTGGCAGCACAAGCATTGTGCAGTCAATTGGCGGAGATCCCCCGATGATCGGCTACAGTCTCATGTTTTGGCTAGATATTCTTGGCACTGCGGTATTTGCTATCTCTGGCGTGCTCTTGGCAGGCAAACTGCGGATGGACCCGTTTGGGGTACTGGTTCTCGGTGTAGTCACCGCAGTAGGCGGTGGCACTATACGTGATATGGCATTAGCCAACGGCCCGGTATTCTGGGTTAAAGATCCCACCGATCTGGTGGTCGCCATGACCACCTGTGTGCTGACACTGTTGCTCGTACGTCAGCCCCGCCGTTTACCAAAATGGATACTCCCGGTGTTGGATGCCGTCGGGCTGGCCGTTTTCGTTGGTATCGGCGTGAACAAGGCCTTTGCCGCTGGCAGTGGCCCACTGGTTGCAGTCTGTATGGGAGTAATTACCGGCGTGGGGGGCGGGATTATCCGCGATGTGCTGGCGCGTGAAATCCCGATGATCCTGCGAACTGAGGTCTACGCAACAGCCTGTATTATTGGCGGTACCGTGCATGCAACGGCATTCTACAGTTTTGGCATGCCAATTCAGCAAGCCATGATGCTGGGTATGGTGATCACGCTTGGCATTCGCCTTGCGGCCATCCGCTGGCACCTAAAATTACCGGCATTTGTTCTCGAGCAATAACGGGGTTTTGTTAGGTCATAGATAACCCGCAAACCGATAAAGTTAGCGGGTTTCATAGGCGGTTATCAGATACTGAATGAGGAACCACAACCACAGGTCGTTTTCGCATTAGGATTGGTCACAACAAAACGTGAACCTTCCAATCCTTCGGTATAGTCCACAGACCCCCCAACCAGATATTGCAAGCTCATTGGATCAACCACCAGCGAAACGCCCTGTTTTTCAATGGTCATATCACCTTCATTGATTTTGTCATCAAAAGTGAAACCATACTGGAATCCACTACAGCCGCCGCCGGTAATGTAAACCCGCAATTTCAGGTTTGGATTCTCTTCATCTGCAATCAGGTATTTAACCTTGTTTGCTGCTGCCTCGGTAAATTGCAAGGGCAGTGCTGTTTCATCACTCATACTCATAACTCCCAAGATTGTTCAGCATCAGGTTACCGGGCTGTGTTCCTTAATTTCACACGAACGTTACTGGCGATTAAGAAACACAGCGTAACATAGCGACCTGATTAATGCCTTGGATTATCTAATACCTGAGTGTGGCGTTCAAGTATTCACCGCATTAGTTGTATTTCCTTTACCTGTTTTCTCTGTTAACGCCTGTTCCTGCTTTTGTAATGTGCGGGCCAACAAGGAGGAATACAGAGGTTTTCCACCCAGAAATTGCGCCACCAATGTTGCCCCAAGACAGGTAATGATCATCGGCAAAATCAGTTGATAGTTGTCGGTCATTTCCAATACAAGCACAATGCCGGTTAATGGCGCACGCACGGTCGCAGCAAACAGGGCCCCCATTCCTGCAATAGCAAAAGTACCCGCTTCAATACCGTATTGCGGGAACAGATGGCCACTAGCAAGCCCGAAAGCCGTACCAAACAGCGTCCCCAGCGCCAGCATTGGCGCAAAAATACCGCCAGGCGCACCAGAACCAAAACAAAGTAGCGTCGTGACCACACGGGCAATAAAAATGAACAGTAACATTCCCACGGTATAATTTCCTGCCGCGGCAATCGGGATCAAGGCAAAACCACCACCAGCGGCCTCCGGTTGGATCAAACCGATAACCCCACAAACACCACCCAGAAGACCGCCAATAATCAATATGTTACGCAGGTTACCACCGTGAATGTGCGCAAACATGTTCTGTGTGCGAAACACCATGGCGTTGAACACCACGCCAACGACACCAAATACCGCCCCTAACACCAGATATAGCCATAAGGTATTTAACGGTGCCGAAGCAAGTTTACCGACTTCAATCACTGCCTGTTCGCCGTTGAAGATACGAAAGACAATGCTCGACATGATCACACCAATAAATACCGCTTTTATAGCAATGAGGCTATAGCGAAACTGTGGGCGCATTTCTTCGATGATAAACAAAATGCCGGCCAAAGGGGCATTAAAGGCTGCGGATAGCCCAGCTGCAGCACCGGTTGCCAGTAGCGAATGACGCGCTTCGGCGCTGCGCATGCGAAATAAATCCAAAACCATGCGCCCCATATTGGCCCCCATCTGTACCGTTGGCCCCTCGCGTCCCAGCACCATTCCAGCCCCTAATGTGCCCATGCCGCCGACAAACTTTACCGGTATCACTCGCCACCAGCGAACAGGGCGCAGCTCATCCAAAGCGCCTTCGATCTCGGGAATACCTGAGCCTCCCGCCTCGGGGGCGAAACGCTTAACCAGGTAATAGCCCAACATGGCCAGTACGGCTGAAAAAAGAAATGACAGTGGCCAAACAAGGAACCAATAGTTGGCCACATAGGCTAACCCCGAAAGACGCAGCTGTTGGACCCAATCCACCGCTTTTTCAAAGGCAACACCCAGTAACCCAGCCAAAACGCCAACGACAGCAGCCATGATCAGAATCGCAACCGGTGTTTTATCCTGACGAATAAACTGGCGGACTCTTGCTTTTTGTCTCAAACGCGGGCGTGGGCCATGCGCCCTCGAAGATGGCGGTTGTAATTCAGTCATAATGGGTTATTCAATATCAAGTTAATAAGTCATACAAATAGCGAAGTTGCTTATTCTAGCTCAGTCTCCGTACTGTCGCTTTTTTTAATATCACTAAAGGATTACAAATTACTTCGGCTCACTCTGCAGTAGGCGGTGTCCCTCAACTGTACGCGATCACCGCTGGCGGTCATTTGCTCGCAGAGCAAGGCATGAGTTGTGAGATTTGGTGGACAGCCGCCCTACGCTTCCCACTGCGCCTTGATGACGGGCTTTAGTACCCACGACAGCATCACGGACAGTTAAGGCACACAGCCAAGGTATATGATTATGATCGTTTCATCTGTCAGCACACTCCTCTAGAATGGCGCAGTCAAATCATTCAAATAAATATCCAGGAGCCGGTTTATGAGCTTGCACAATAAGTCCGAAAGTCTGTACGCCCAGGCGCAACAGTTAATCCCAGGTGGAGTTAACTCTCCAGTGCGTGCATTCACCGGTGTGGGCGGTACACCGCTGTTTATCGAACGTGCTGATGGTGCCTATCTTTTTGATGTCGATGGCAAAGCCTATATTGATTACGTCGGTTCCTGGGGCCCAATGGTGTTAGGCCATAACCACCCGTCGATCCGCGATGCAGTGATAGAGGCCGCACAGCGTGGGTTAAGCTTCGGTGCACCAACCGAAATGGAAGTCAAAATGGCCGAATTAGTGACCAATTTGGTACCGACCATGGATATGGTGCGCATGGTGAACTCTGGGACTGAGGCCACTATGAGCGCTATTCGTCTGGCTCGTGGATACACCAAGCGTGACAAAATTATCAAGTTTGAAGGATGCTACCACGGTCACGCTGACTGCTTGCTGGTCAAAGCAGGTTCTGGAGCGCTGACGCTGGGGCAACCGAACTCCCCTGGTGTACCGGCTGATTTCGCCAAACACACATTAACCTGTACCTATAATGACCTCGACTCGGTACGCGCTGCCTTCGAACAATATCCTGCTGAAATCGCCTGTATTATCGTCGAGCCGGTAGCAGGCAATATGAACTGTATTCCCCCTCTGCCAGAGTTCTTACCTGGTCTTCGCGCATTGTGCGACAAGTATGGCGCACTGCTGATCATTGATGAAGTGATGACAGGATTCCGCGTGGCGTTGGCTGGCGCGCAGGATTATTACAGTGTGGTGCCAGACCTGACATGCCTTGGCAAGATTATTGGCGGTGGCATGCCTGTCGGTGCCTTTGGTGGTCGCCGCGAAGTCATGGCTGCACTGGCGCCTACCGGGCCGGTCTATCAGGCAGGTACGCTGTCAGGTAACCCGATTGCTATGGCCGCAGGTTTCGCCTGCCTGACCGAAGTTTCGCAAGTGGGGATTCACCAAAAACTGACCGACTTGACCAACAAATTGGTAGAAGGCCTGCTTGCGGCTGCAAAAGCCGAAAACATTCCTTTCGTCGTCAACCATGTTGGCGGAATGTTTGGCTTGTTCTTTACCGATGCACCAACTGTTACCCGGTATCAGGACGTAATGCGGTGCGATGTCGAACGCTTCAAGCGCTTCTTCCATTTGATGTTGGATGAGGGCGTTTATCTGGCGCCGTCCGCGTTCGAGGCAGGGTTTATGTCTATCGCACACAGCGATGAAGATATTCAGCGTACTATAAATGCAGCACGCCGCTGCTTCGCCAAATTATAATCAGCTTGCGGGCGCACCTTGCGCCCGTATTTTCCTTTAGACTAACTTGCCGTAAATCGTCAGCAACGCAACAACAACCAGAATAATCAACGTAACTTTTCGTGCCAACAATACTGCGGCTTTGGGTGTTTGCAGCGGGTCTTTATGGGGTTCACGCGCTAAAGAGAACTGCGCCAGACGTGTTAAAACCTGGTACTGAGGGGTATGGCTGTCTGCCAGAGAAGCAAACCAGGCGGGTAAGGCTCTTTCCCCATGTCCCAACAGTGAATAGGCGATCCCTGCCAACCTAACCGGGACCCAATCCAACCAGTGCAACAGGAAGTCCACTCCTGACTGAGAACGCTCAAGCGGCGAGTGATGACGCGCCAACCAGGTTTGATAAGCCCTAAGGAAAGCATAACCTGACAACGCGATTGGACCGTACGCCCCACAAACCACAAACCAGAACAAGGGTGCCAAATAGTAACGATAGTTAATCCACAGCAACGCGTTTTGCAGTTCGCATAAACGTTCTTCTTTGCTGCAATCCACCGGTAAGCCATGGATTAATGCCAGCTCTTCCGCCATCTGATCGCAGGCATCAGCATCACCCTGTCGCGCAGCTTTCAAATAGGCCCGGTAATGTTTGCGCGCGATCCCCGCACCAACGCACAGCGATGCAATTACTATCCACAGCAGTAACACAACAACACCAAAAAACAGCCCTTTGGCTAACCATAGAACGCCCCAGACCACCAGCATCCAAACAAGGGCCATCCCCAGCGTCTGCCCCAAAGAAACGCGATGCAAGCGCTTAAAAATCACCTCGAGACGGTGATCCAATTGCCAATGTTCCCCCAGTTTAAACAGACGTTCCCACGCCAAAACCAGTAACAGCGTAAACAGCGTCATTAGCCAATTCTCTCCGTTGTTCTGTTCCCCAGCCTCGTACTGCCGGATGCAAATCAGGATTACCAATCCAGTTCCAGTAAGTCGCAGGCCGATATTATGCGATAGTGCGCTTAATCACTGTGTAAAAGCAAGGTGACGAATCTGGCTCACCCACCTCGCAGGCACTTCGCTACGGTGGTACTTGTTACTGCAACAGAGTAGCATGTTCAGCTACTTTACTACCGCCCATTTCGGAGTTTTCTATGCCGACACGCCGCTACAGTGCAGACAGCCGCCGCGCCGCGCTTCTTGAACGTATTGAAAATGATGTTCCCGCTGCCGTTGCTCAGGCACTGAGCGAAGATCTCGGGGGAACAGTCGATCCAGAACGCGATATTACCGCGCAACTGTTACCTGCTGACAAGCAGGTTGAAGCCACCATTATCACCCGAGAACCAGGCATCTTCTGTGGCCGTCGTTGGCTACAGGAGGTATTTATCCAGTTGGGGGGTAAAGTAAAGATAGACTGGTTAGTGAATGATGGCGATAAACTGGCCCCTAATCAACCATTATGCCACTTGAACGGCCCGGCTCGGATACTGTTGACCGGAGAACGTACCGCACTGAATTTTGTGCAGACACTTTCAGGCGTAGCGACTGCGGTAAGCCGCTACGTTGAACTGCTAAAAGGTACACAAACGCGTCTACTGGACACACGTAAAACCTTGCCAGGCCTGCGGACCGCACTAAAGTATGCTGTGTTATGCGGCGGAGGCAATAATCATCGCCTAGGTCTTACTGACGCTTTCCTGATCAAGGAAAACCACATCATTGCTTCAGGATCGATCAAGAATGCGGTGGAAAAAGCCTTCTGGTTACACGCAGATGTACCAATAGAAGTAGAGGTTGAATCGTTGGACGAACTGCAGCAGGCGCTGGATGCGGGTGCCGATATCATCATGTTGGACAACTTCAGCATAGAAATGATGCGCGACGCCGTCGCTTTAACACAGGGACGCAGCCAGTTGGAAGTTTCTGGTAACGTGACTGCTCAAACGCTGCAGGAGTTTGCCGAGACTGGGGTTGATTATATTTCCGTCGGTGCGCTGACCAAACACATCACCGCACTCGATCTTTCGATGCGATTCAAATAGCTCCCCCCCTTTTCCTGTTACGCCTCTTCTATTCTGAAGAGGCGTTTTTCGCTCTTCAAGTTGTGAAACACTGCGCATTTTTTCTCAACACGGCGTAACGCAAAAACATTGTTTTGGAAAGGCTGCGCACAACATTCCCTCCACGCTAGTCACCCGCAATCCATCGTTTTAACGTTATCTCCACATTGATATGGAGGAAACACTGAATGGAAGCACAACGCGGTTTTACCCTGATCGAACTGATGGTGGTCATTGCCATCATCGCCATTCTTAGCGCTATTGGTATTCCCACCTATCAGCGCTATATCCAGAAAGCCGCCATGACAGACATGTTACAAGCCATGGCACCATACAAAATGGCAATTGAAATGTGCTCGCTGGAAAACGGTACGCCTTCAGAATGCAACGCGGGGACCAAAGGTATTCCAGCAAGCGAAGCATCACGTTATGTCAGCACGATTGAGGTGAAACAGGGGGTTATTAGTCTCACTGGCACACAAAGCTTGCAGGGCCTTACGGTGACGCTAGCCCCTGTATCAACGACGACGGGTTCCCTTCGCTGGACACGTCGATGCAGCAGTGAGAACAGTAATTTGCAGGAAACCTGTCTGGAAGTTTTCCGTTTTGATGACGTGGCAAGCTGAGGTAAAACATCATGAAAATCAGCGATGAAGTACATGCACTGTGTCAACGTTATCAGGCGTTGGCAATCACTGAAGATGACCAGAAACTGACCATCGCCCTGCATGGCGAAATTCCTTCTGAATTGGTTAACGCCCTGCGTTTTGCCACAGGTAAGAGTATTAGCGTTGAGCAATGGCCTCTTGCCCAGCTCCAACAAACGCAAAACAAATGGCAAGCACCACCGACTGCTCGCACCCAAGAAGCAGCAGGCAATATGACCTCTTCACTCAATGAAGAAAGCGATACGCCAGTAGTACAATTTATTAATCAGACACTGCGCGATGCTATTCAGCGGCGAGCCTCCGACGTACATTTTGAACCTTATCAGCAAATGCTTCGTGTCAGGATCAGGATCGATGGCGTTTTGCAGGCTATCGCTTCGCCGCCTTTGTCAATGGCAACCCGAATTACGGCAAGGTTGAAAATCATGGGGCAATTGGATATCGCAGAACGTCGTCTACCGCAAGATGGTCAACTTAACGTGCAGTTAGACAACGCCAGCTACTCAATGCGTATCTCTACCCTACCAACTTTGCATGGTGAAAAAGTCGTGTTGAGGATACTACAGACCGAACGCCAAGATTTGCCACTTGACCAGTTGGGAATGAGTCAGGAAGCACTTGGACTATTCGCCAACGCCCTTACCAATCCACAAGGCATGATCCTGGTAACTGGACCAACGGGAAGTGGTAAAACCGTCACGTTATATAGTGGGTTACGCCAGTTGAATGATGCGCAAAGTAATCTGTGTAGCGTAGAAGATCCGATCGAAATTCCCGTATTTGGTGTTAATCAAACCCAAATCAACAGCAAAACCGATCTGGATTTCGCCCGCATACTCCGAGCACTGTTGCGGCAGGATCCTGATGTGATCATGATCGGCGAAATCCGAGACAGAGAAACGGCCGAGATCGCAGTAAAAGCCGCACAGACAGGGCACTTGGTGCTCTCGACCCTGCATACCAATTCGACCTGCGAAACTCTAACGCGTCTGGCCCACATGGGTATTCCGGGTTACCTGCTAGCAGCCTGCCTGAAATTGGTAATTGCTCAACGCCTGGTGCGGCGCCTGTGTACCTATTGTCGCCACCCTGAAACTGAACCTTTGCATTTCCCGACGGCTATCTGGCCGGAACCTCTGTTTCCTTGGCGAGCTGCCGGGTGTGAAAATTGCTTTGGGGGCTACTATGGCCGTATCGGTGTCTATGAATTTCTGAGTATGACGTCCGAAATACAAAATGCCCTTCTGCACAATGCTTCAGTCATGCAACTCGCCGATATCGCACAACAGCAGGGGCAAGAAACGCTTTTACAAGCAGGTCTGAAACTGGTCGCTAAAGGAATTACTTCTCTGGAGGAGATATATCGCGTCGTGGGGATGAACAAATCCGGTGAAAACTCATTATGAAAGTACGACGAATATATACTTGGCAAGCCATCGATAATCGCGGAGACATACGCAGTGGCGAGTTAATGGCGGCAGATAAAAACCACGCATACCAGCAATTGTTTGAACAAGGGCTACAACCCTATCAGGTCAGTTCGGGGAGGCGAATCACACCGGGCCAATGGCGTGGAGAACACATGATCCAGTTCACCCGGCAGTTGGCGACCCTGTTACAAGCGGGGTTACCATTGGTTAACAGCTTGCAGCTACTGGCTCAAGAACATCAATCGGTAGCCTGGCGTTGTCTGCTGTTGGAAATAGGCGACAGGGTGGCAATGGGGAATCCTTTCTCTGAAGTCGTAGCAGAGCAGCATGCTGTGTTTCCCTTAATCTACCGCCAACTGATAGCCATTGGGGAGTTAACCGGTAACTTGGACCGTTGTTGTCTACAATTGGCTCAACAACAAGAAGCGCAGCAGAAGTTACAGAAAAAAGTAATGAAAGCGCTACGTTACCCCCTATTTATCTGTCTGGTCGCCTTTCTAGTCAGTATCCTGATGCTGGTTTTGGTACTACCTGAATTTGCTAAGGTCTATCAATCCTTTAACGCCCCATTACCCTGGTTTACTCAAGGATTGCTGGCACTCTCTGCAGCACTGATCAACACCGGTCCATATCTATTGATTGTTCTTGCAGGCCTTGCATGGTGCTATCTGCATAAGATGCACCCGTTACCCGTTTGGCAACAACGCGAGCAGGCCGTTTTGCTGCGTTTACCACTGATCTCGTTGCTAGTTAAGGGTAACTGTCTGAGCCAAATATTTCATATTCTGACCATGACACAGCAGGCTGGATTGACGCTGGTGGAAGGGCTAAATGCCGCGATATTGTCAGTTGGTAATGTATTTTATCGTCAGGCACTGGAAACAATAAAACAACAACTCGCTCAGGGACATTCTTTTCATACATCACTGGCACAACAAAATCTATTCCCTTCACTATGCCAACAATTAGTTAGGGTTGGTGAAGAGTCCGGCACACTAGATATTCTATTAGGCAAACTGGCACTTTGGCATGAAGAACAAACACACGAGCTCGCCGATACTCTGGCACAAGCCCTAGAGCCAATGCTGATGATGGTAGTCGGAGGAATTGTTGGTGCTCTCATCATCGCCATGTATTTGCCAATATTCCAACTCGGCAACGTATTGGGTTAGCGCAAAAACAGAAAACACGGCATGAGCCGCAACATCGACAGGATAAGGGACGGTTGATCGCGCCTTGAGCTCAAACATAGAAAGTGGTTCCTCTGTTTAGGACACTTTTCTATACCGTTACTTGATAAGATTTTGTGAGTGAAAGTAACCAACACCGCTGCAGCTTGCATGGTAGCGGGTATAAACGCCCCTGCCATCAAGGCGCAGGGCAGTTAGGATATCAAATGTGTTATCCGGTAAATCGTTCTGTATCACCGGGTATTTTGATAAGTATATTGGGTGAAACTCAACGCCCACCAATCGGTGGCACGAAGGTAACAGCCATATCCCACGGCTGCTCGATCCATGTGTCTTGAGGAATATCTACCACATAGTCGTCAACTAAAGGGCGGCCGGCCGGTTTAGCAAAAATGGTAACAAAATGGGCTTTCGGGTACATCTCACGGATCGCTTTTGCAGTGCCACCGGTATCAACCAGATCGTCAACCACGATAAAGCCCTCACCATCCCCTTCGGCACGTTTGAGTACCTTCATTTCGCGCTGGTTGTCATGGTCGTAGCTGGAAATGCAGACAGTATCAACGTGACGTATCCCCAGTTCACGCGCCAGCAAAGAAGCTGGAACCAGACCGCCACGGCTTACGGCAATAATGCCAGTCCATTGCGTAGCTGGCAGTAGGCGGTGAGCCAATTTGCGGGCTTGCATTTGCAACATATCCCAAGTAACAACGTATTTTTCGCTCATAGAATGATATCCCTGCCAGCAATGTCTGTGGCTTACTCAGTAATTAAGGGGAAAAAGGTTGCGCGAGATTATAGAGACTGTAAACGCTGAATACCAGTTTAACTGCGGGTTCCATGAGTATTTCGTCAGTTAGTCCTTGGAGTATTAACACTGATTAAATCTGAAACCAAAGAAATGGAGGGCTGGCGCTTCCTCACATTAGGCTATGTAGCTAAAGACGGTCAATTGAGGGACACCGCGTAGAATAAAATGATATTCTTTAGGCACCGTGGCATATACCACTAACCCTAACCGCACAGCACCTACACACCGATGAAAGTGCTGTTATAGGAGACTTATAGTGTCTGAATTGTCTCAACTTTCACCACAGCCCTTATGGGATATCTTTGCCAAAATCTGCGCTATTCCGCACCCTTCTTACCATGAAGAAGCGTTGGCTCAACATATCCTCGCTTGGGCTAAAGAGAAGGGTCTGCATGCCGAGCGCGATACTGTAGGTAACATCCTGCTGCGTAAGCCCGCAACCAAAGGAATGGAAAACCGTAAACCAGTTGCCCTGCAGGCGCATCTGGATATGGTGCCACAGAAAAACAACGACACTGTTCACGACTTCGTCAAAGATCCGATTCGGCCTTATATTGACGGCGAATGGGTAAAAGCTCATGGCACCACTCTAGGCGCAGATAACGGCATAGGTATGGCCTCTGCACTGGCGGTGTTAGCCGATGACAGCATAGAGCACGGCCCACTGGAAGTACTGCTGACCGTGACTGAAGAAGCAGGTATGGATGGTGCTTTTGGCCTTCAGCCAAACTGGTTGCAAGCCGAGATCCTGATCAACACCGATTCCGAAGAGGAGGGCGAAATCTATATGGGTTGCGCTGGTGGTATTGATTTTATCTCAACCCTCACCTTACAACGTGAAGCGGTTCCTACTGGCTATCAAACGCTGAAACTGACTCTCAAGGGACTAAAAGGCGGCCACTCTGGCGCTAATATCCACCATGGCCTTGGCAACGCCAACAAACTACTGGCACGTTTCCTTTTTGCCCATACGCAAGAATTGGAACTACGCTTGCTCGAGCTAAACGGCGGTACACTGCGTAATGCGATACCGCGCGAAGCCTCTGCCGTAGTTGCAGTCCCTGCGGCCAAAGCCGATGCGCTAAAAGTACTGAGTCAGCAGTTCCTGAATATATTAAAAAATGAGCTGGTTGCAAAAGAGAAAAACGTTACCGTTTTGCTGGAGCCGATAGCCAGTCCTGCACAGGCGCTAACCGCTGATTGCCAGAACCGTTTCATAGCGCTGCTGAATGGCATGCCAAACGGGGTTATTCGCATGAGCGATGCAGTACAAGGTGTGGTTGAAACTTCACTTAACGTTGGCGTAGTCACTACCAATGAAAAAGAAGCAGAAATTATCTGCTTGATCCGTTCACTGATCGACACCGGTAAAGACTATGTTGTTGGCATGTTGACTGCACTGGGCCAGTTGGCTCAGGCGGAAGTTGTTGCTAAAGGTAGCTACCCAGGCTGGCAGCCGGATGCACACTCACCGGTAATGCAACTGGTACGCGAAACCTACCAGACACTGTTCAACAAAACACCAAACATCATGGTGATCCATGCAGGTCTGGAATGTGGTCTGTTCAAAAAACCTTACCCTGATATGGATATGGTTTCCATTGGGCCAACCATCACCGGGCCGCATTCGCCTGATGAACAAGTCCACATCGCCAGCGTGGGTCAATACTGGACACTGTTGACTGAGTTGCTGAAAAACATTCCTGAACGCGCTTAATGCTCAAGCCCCAATGACCTTGCTGGGGCTATCTCCGTGTCTGAACTGTGGGCTCATTCGCCTCATACATAATGCTCTTCAACAGCTTCAAGTTTGGTTATTATTCCCACATCAACACCAATTGCCGTTCAAGCTGAGGATCCAGTAGCGTCACATGCAGGCCAACCAGCCGCACACCACGGCCGTTCCTCCTTTCATGCCATACCTGACGCGCAACGTTGATCAAATCTTCTTTGTTAAGAACAGGCCAAACATGCTCTTGCGTAGTCTGTTGAAAATCTTGGAATTTAAACTTGACGCCTTGCCGGGCAATGCAGAGATCCGGTTTGACCTTGCGCAAACGCATCTCTAACTCTGGATAGAGCTTCTCGATAATCAGCTTTTCACAATCTTTCCAATAGTGAATATCCTTCGCCAAGGTTCGTTCTACACCCACTGATTTTCGTAAGCGATTGGGAGAGATTTCTCGCTCATCGATCCCTTGGCAGCGTTCCCACAGCACTCGGCCAAATTTACCAAAACGTTTTAGTAACGCTGCCAAATCATAGCGTTGTACATCTGCACAGGTGACTAACCCCAGTTCCTCTAAGCGGTTAGCTGTAACCTTGCCCACCCCCGGAATTTTGCTCAACGGCAGTTGTTGCAGAAATGCGGGTACCTGGCCGGGAGCAATCACAAACTGACCATTAGGTTTATTCAATTCGGAAGCGATTTTTGCAAGGAATTTGATTGGTGCAATACCTGCAGAAGCGGTGAGACTCAGTTCGTCGGAAATCGCCTGACGGATCTCTTGAGCGATCAGCGTAGCAGAACCATTGCATTGGCTACTGTTGCTCACATCCAGATAAGCTTCGTCCAACGAAAGAGGTTCAATCAGGGGGGTATAGCGAGCAAAAATTTCACGGATATGCTGCGAAGCTTCCTTATAGGCCGCCATTCTCCCAGGTAGTAATTTAAGATGGGGACACAGTTTGAGGGCCATAGCGGTAGGCATTGCGCTACGCACTCCATAACGGCGCGCAGGGTAATTTGCTGTGCTTATCACGCCACGTCGTTCGACGCTGCCACCAATGGCTAATGGAATATCGCGCAGGCTGGGATCATCGCGCATTTCAACTGCAGCGAAGAAACAATCCATATCTACATGAATGATTTTACGCATAGCCCTCCAAGATAACTGTATAAGTATACAGTCACAAACAGAAAGCTCAATAGTGCGTACATCATCAACACGCTGTTCTACGGATGAAGGAAAAGTACCGGCAGCTGAAAGGCCCTATCAGCAGGGCCTTTCAGCTTCAGAGAATGCGGTGCTTATTGAGTTGTTCGCGTCGCAGAGCTTCTTTTGCCATGCGTTTCTTGCGCGTATCGCAGGGAGTAGGACAGTCGCAAACTTTCTCTATTCCCAAGGAAGTGATACCACCACAACTACCTTGCAGGGTTTTGCGCCGAAATACATAGCCTAGCGACATACCACCCACAACCAGTATAAACAGCACAAATGATGCAACAAATACCATCAGCATAACCGCCTCACTAACTTTTCCCCAAGTAGAGCTTGAACGCGTCGGAATAACGTTCTTCAAGTCCGCTTACAGTTTTTACCAACCTGCATCCAACCGTTCACGCAACTACCACCGGAGGCACGCATTAACCGCCAAAGTCATCAAGCATGATATTGTCGTCTTCAACGCCCAAATCTTTCAGCATCTTGATTACTGCCGCATTCATCATTGGCGGCCCGCACATATAAAATTCGCAGTCCTCTGGCGCAGGGTGATTTTTGAGATAATTTTCCAGCAGAACGTTGTGAATAAAACCGGTATATCCCGTCCAGTTATCCTCTGGCTGAGGGTCAGAAAGCGCCACATGCCAGGTAAAGTTTTCATTCTCTTCCTGCAGATGATTGAAATCATCTTCATAGAACATCTCACGCAGTGAGCGGGCACCATACCAGAAAGAGATCTTACGCTTGGATTTCAGACGCTTCAGTTGATCAAAAATATGTGAGCGCATAGGTGCCATGCCTGCACCACCACCGATAAAGACCATCTCGGCATCCGTATCCTTGGCAAAGAATTCACCAAATGGCCCAGAGATCGTCACCCTATCCCCCGCTTTTAGCGACCAGATATACGAGGACATAATACCTGGCGGTGCATCCGGGTTGTTCGGTGGTGGCGTGGCGATACGCACATTGAGCATGATGATGCCTTTCTCATCGGGGTAGTTGGCCATTGAATAGGCCCGTACCGTGCTCTCTTTAACGACCGAACGAAAGCGGAAAAGATTGAATTTATCCCAATCACCACGATATTCCTGCGGTACGTCAAAATCTGCATAACTCACTTCATGCGTAGGGGCTTCTATCTGGATAAATCCTCCGGCACGGAATGGCACATCCTCGCCATCAGGAATTTGCAGCTTAAGTTCTTTGATAAAGGTGGCTTTGTTATCGTTGGAAATAACCTCGCAGTCCCATTTTTTTACGCCGAAAATCTCTTCTGGCAGTTCGATTTTCAGGTTCTGCTTCACATTGACCTGACATGCCAGACGGCAACCCTCTTTAGCCTCACGTTTGCTGATATGGGAAAGTTCTGTCGGCAGAATATCCCCACCACCTTCTTTGATGACTACCCGACATTGACCACAGGAGCCACCACCACCACAGGCAGAAGAGACAAAGATCCCCTGGCTAGAAAGCATGTTGAGTAATTTATCGCCCGCAGGGGCAGTAAAACTTTTATCTTGATCGCCATTAACTTCAACCGCGATGTCACCCGTATTCACCAACTTGGATTTGGCAAACAAGATCAACAACGCCAGCATCATGACGATGCAGGTAAACATGACAACGCCTAAAATAATTTCCATAAATGCTTCCTGCCTTTACAACTGAACGCCGGAGAATGACATAAAGCCTAATGCCATCAATCCGGTGGTAATAAAGGTAATGCCCAAGCCACGTAAACCCGCTGGGACATCGGCATACTTCAGTTTCTCTCTGATCCCCGCCAGGGCAACAATCGCCAGCATCCATCCGGTCCCGGAACCAATGCCATACACGACAGACTCAACAAAGTTGTAGTCACGCTGCACCATGAACGAGACACCGCCAAAAATGGCGCAGTTAACCGTAATCAATGGCAGGAAGATACCTAAAGCGTTATACAAGGCAGGGAAGAACCGATCGAGGACCATCTCAAGGATCTGCACCAAAGCAGCAATCACGCCAATGAAGGTAATGAAGTTGAGGAAGCTGAGATCAACACCTTCCACCAGCGCCCCGTCGCGTAGGATCAGGTTATAAACCAGGTTATTTACCGGCACAGAAATGCCAAGCACCAGGGTGACTGCGATCCCTAAACCAAATGCGGTAGAAACCTTCTTCGAGACGGCCAGGAAAGTACACATTCCAAGGAAGAAAGCCAATGCCATATTCTCAACGAACACCGCACGAACAAACAGACTGATATAATGTGCCATCGGCGGTTACTCCTTTTCGATCTGCGCTGGCTTAAGAGCTCGTAGCCCCCAAATCAGCAGGCCGATGATAAAGAATGCACTCGGTGCCAACAGGAACAGGCCATTAGGTTGATACCAGCCACCGCTTTGCACCGTTTCTAGCACCGTAATGTCAAACAGTTTGCCCGAACCAATCAGCTCGCGCAGAAATCCCACCAAAATCAGGATCACACCATAGCCCAATCCATTGCCGATCCCATCCATAAAGCTTTCAATCGGGGGGGACTTCATGGCGTAGGCTTCCGCACGTCCCATGACGATACAGTTGGTAATAATCAGACCGACGAAAACAGAAAGCTGTTTCGAAATTTCGAATGCGTAAGCGCGCAATAGTTGATCGACCACAATCACCAGCGAAGCGATGATCGCCATCTGTACGATGATACGCACACTGTTCGGGATATGATGGCGGATCAACGAAATGAAGAAGCTAGAAAACGCGGTAACCAGAGTGACCGCAATGGTCATTACCACCGCCGTTTCGAGCTTGGTCGTTACCGCTAGAGCTGAACAGACGCCAAGCACTTGCAGGGCGATCGGGTTATTATCAAACAGCGGCCCAAGTAACACCCGCTTAATCTCTTTGGAATCAGCCATTCTTCAGCGCTCCTTCATGGACTCTTTGCAGGAATGGGCCAAAGCCATGCTCACCCAACCAGAAATTGAAAATATTCTGCACACCGTTAGAAGTCAGTGTCGCACCTGAAAGACCATCAATACCATGTATATCCCCCGGGCGAGCGCCACCTTTTACGATACGGATAGCAGGGTTACCATTTTCATCAAATAGCTGTTTACCCACCCACTGCGCACGCCAGTTAGGGTTTTGTATTTCTCCCCCCAGCCCCGGAGTTTCACCATGCGCGTAAAAACTCAGCCCTCTCACAGTATTGCCATCTGCGTCCAATGCAACAAAAGCGTACATCATCGACCACAGCCCTGTGCCATAAACCGGTAATACGATCTTGTTTATCGCGCCACTTTCGTTACGCACCAAGTAAATTTCTGCATAATTGCTGAGACGGCGAATACCCGCCAGATCCTGATAGGCGGGCAGTGCTCTACTCTTGGCATCACTGCGTAATGCCGCGGCCAGATCAAATTCGGTATTATGGCCTGCTACAAACTCACCGCTATTGAGGTCCAATAAACGGGGTTCAATGCTTTTGGTAAAGGTTGCCTTCACCTGCTCCCCTGTCATACCGCGTTCCAGAAGACCAACAACATCAAGAATATTACGTTGTCTGTCCAACAACCGTTGCTCTTGCTGCCTGGATTTGAGGCCCACAGCGGAACCTGCAACCACCACAGAACACACTAGACATAGCAGCAGCACAACCCAGAGTGTTTTAGCAATGCTGTCATTCTTTGATTCATTCGCCACGTGCTTTTCTCCGCTTGATGTTAGCCTGCACCACCAGGTAATCGAACAGTGGTGCGAACAGGTTGGCGAACAGGATCGCCAGCATCATGCCTTCTGGGTAGGCTGGGTTAGCCACCCTGATCAGCACACACATCACGCCAATCAACATGCCGTACCACCACTTCCCCTTGTTAGTAAACGAGGCGGAAACCGGATCGGTGGCCATGAAGATCATACCGAACGCAAATCCCCCCAATACCAAATGCCAGTACCACGGCATGGCAAACAACGGGTTGGTGGTAGAACCAATAATGTTGAATAAATAGGCCGTTGCGATCATACCGATCATCACGCCAGCCACGATGCGCCACGAAGCAACGCGGGCGAACAGAATAATTGCTCCACCGATCAGGATCATCAGCGTAGAAACCTCACCGACCGAACCTGGAATGTTGCCAATGAACGCATCCATCCAACTAATCGATTGACCGGTTGCCTGGTTAACCAGATTATTAATCCCCCCCGTGCTCCACTGCGCCAACGGTGTTGCCCCAGAAAAGCCATCGGCAGAGGTCCAGACCAGATCGCCAGAAATCTGTGCCGGATAGGCAAAAAACAGGAAGGCGCGCCCAGCCAACGCCGGGTTAAGGAAATTGCGGCCAGTACCGCCAAAGATCTCTTTAGCTACGACAACACCAAAACTGATACCCAATGCCGCCTGCCATAAAGGCAACGTCGGTGGCAAAATCAACGCAAACAGGATAGAAGTGACGAAGAAACCTTCATTAATCTCATGTTTGCGGATCACCGCAAACAGAACCTCCCAGAAGCCCCCAACCAGGAAGGCGACTGCATACAGTGGCACAAAGTAGGTCGCCCCCAGCACCATTCTGCTGATCCATCCGGCATCAGCGCTTAGTGATGCTCCCAGCCAATCCGCCAGCCGATAATGCCAGTCTCCCGCTAATACCGTCTGCAACTGTTCACCGCTGTAGAGATGATGCAGAGCTGGAATCGCCTGATTGCCGACGTTATACATGCCCCAGAACATGGCTGGGAATACGGCGAGCCACACCAGGATCATCATACGTTTCAGATCGATAGCATCACGAACATGCGAAGCCCCGTGTGTCACCGTTCCAGGCGTGTAAAAAATGGTGGTGGTTGCTTCAAACAACGGATACCACTTCTCCAGTTTGCCACCCGGCATGAAGTGATGTTCAATCTTGTCAAAATAGTTCTTCAGGCCCATTGGTTATCCTTCCAGCTCAATCTTGGTCAGCACTTCGCGCAACACTGGGCCATATTCATACTTTCCAGGGCAAACGAAGGTACACAACGCCAGATCTTCTTCATCCAGCTCTAGACAGCCCAGCGCCTGAGCGCTGTCGGTATCACCAGCCAGCAAATCACGCAACAGGTGGGTCGGCAGGATATCCAGTGGCATTACCCGTTCGTAATTGCCGATCGGGACCATCGAACGTTCTCCGCCATTAGTGGTGGTCGAGAAAGCAAACAGTTTATTCTTTAGGAAATGCCCCAGCGTAGTGCGGGTTATCGAGAATTTATCCGGCGCAGGAGCAATCCAGCCAAACAACTCTTTCTCTCGCCCTTCCAGCAGCACTGAAACTTGGGTATGGAAACGACCGAGCCAGGCGTTAGGGCCTGTGGCATGGGTACCGCTCAGGACCGATCCGGAAATCACGCGATTCTCACCCGCTTTAAGACGGGCAGCCGTCAACTCATCCAGACTGGCCCCTAATCGAGTTCTCAACAGACACGGTTGCTCCACTTGAGGCCCAGCCAGCGCAATTACCCGGCGGGTATCCAGCTGTCCGGTGGTAAACAGCGTGCCTATAGCGATCACATCCTGATAGCCAATATGCCAAACAGTTTTCTTCAGGCTAACCGGCTCAAGGAAATGAATATGTGTCCCCACCAAACCAGCGGGATGTGGGCCAGAAAACTCGTTATAACTGATCTGAGCTGAGTGCAAGCACTCCAAGCGTTTGCCGGCGGTATGACAGACGTGTACTTTGCCTTCAGTCAATCGCGCTAACACCGTCAACCCGGCATTAAATGCCGCCTGTTGTTCAGCAATGATCACCAGCGGATCGGCTGCTAACGGTTGGGTATCAATAGCACTGACAAAAATTGCGCGAGGTAAAGTTCCTGGTCGCGGTGTTTTACTAAACGGGCGGGTTCGCAATGCGGTCCAAAGACCGCTAGCAAGCAGATCGCGCTCTACCTGCTCGCGCTCAAGCATCGGCAAGTCTGCCTGTTGATAATAAGCGAGCTCTACCTGCTCATCGCCACCATTTTCTATCTCAATGACCACAGATTGCAGCACACGGCGCTCGCCGCGATTGATCGCCACAACCTGCCCACTGGCGGGAGCAGTGAAGAAAACGCCGGGATTCTTTTTATCTTCAAACAGCGCCTGACCTTTTTTAACACGATCGCCTTCCTGTACTAACATAGAAGGTCGCATACCGATGTACTCTTGGCCAAGCAGTGCCACTTTTGTGATAACCGGACCGTTCTGAATCACCTGAGAAGGTGCCCCAGTGATTGGCAGGTCTAACCCTTTTCTGATTCTAATCATAGGATATACAAGGTTTTTAAATTTCGCCTGTCTTACCAGCCCCAGAGGCAGGCGCAGACAACGCAAGATGGATGAAGTTGCCTTGGCAACGTCCGGATGAACACGACACTAGCATGCTCAACATGAAATTTTCACACTGACCTTTTAAGGTATTTACGCTCGCGTCCATAATTCAAAATATTAAGACGCTACTCTGAATAATATAGGTGAGAACGATGAAGTTTCATGCAATTCCACCCTATTTAATTTACGGTACTTATGACGAAGTATCGCCGCTGGTATATTAACATCTTTGGCAACATTTTTACCTATCATCTAGTGACTTGAGTCAAGCAAATACCACTGAATCGACGGCATTTCACGGCACTCGTCGTTAAAATCTGTCAATCCATTCATCTTTATCGAAGATTGGATTTTTTTTATACAATTGCCTTATTGCTAAAAAATAACACACTGGTAATCTGGCGGGGTTTAATGCGGTTCAAGGCCATCGGCACGCTGTCAGCGTTCTCTGAAACAGCATACAAAGTGCCTATCAAGAAACAACTTGTTGGCTACATCCGTCTATCCTGAGCACTGGCGTTAGCCTGGAGTGACTGGAAAATCATGAGTTGATCGCTTGGCTTCAACTTGAAATACCTTGGGTAAAGATAAATTTAATCAGGAAGCATAATGAGGAAAATCGCGCTGTTGTTTGCGATGTTATTTTGTATACCAATGATCACAGCTTGTAGCGCTAGCGAGCAGGCGCCAGAAGTACCGGTGGTGACAAAACAATTATTGGGCTCGCCAGTCTATATTCAAATATTCAAAGAAGAACGCAAGCTGGAACTGTACGCCAAAATGGGGAATGAATTCCGCCTGGTGAATAGCTACCCGATCTGCAATTTCTCAGGGGGCCTTGGCCCGAAACGCCGCGAAGGTGACTTCAAAAGCCCTGAAGGCTTTTATAGCGTAGATGTGCGCCAACTGAAACCCGACAGCAAATATTATCGAGCCATAAATATTGGCTTTCCGAATGATTACGATAAAGCGCAAGGTTATTCCGGTGCTTATCTGATGATCCACGGAGAGTGCAAATCAGTTGGTTGCTACGCGATGACCAACGAATATATGGACGAGATTTATCGTTATGTAGAAGCAGCATTTGCTCACGGCCAAACCAAGGTGGATATCAGCATATATCCGTTCCGCATGACTGAAGAGAATCTGCAACGTCATCGTTTTTCCGATCACATGAGCTTCTGGCAGCAGCTAAAACCTGGTTATGACTATTTTGCTAAAAACCATCAGCCGCCAGCAGTGGAAGTCGCCAATGGTCAATATGTGTTAGCTAATCCGGTGACGAGTAATGATCAGCAAACACAGTATGCCTCAACGATTGACACCGATCCGTCATCAAGAAACAAGGTTCTCACCATAGTAAAATAAGGCAAATTCGCCTGGTACTATTTTGTGCCAGGTTTCATTGCTCGTTAACGGTTGTGTTGCAATAACCGTTACGACATCGTCTGGTGCGGTCTGTTGCTGAAAATCAATCTCCACATCCTGATCGAGCAGTGTTGCTTTGCCAAACGGTGCTCGTCGGGTGATCCAGTAAAGGTTGGTTGAGCAATAGGCCATAACAAAACGCCCATCCGACAGCAGCATGTTAAAGACCCCTTTCTGCCTCAGTTGATCGGCCAGTTTCGCAACATAGCGGAACACGGCTGGCCAATTACTGGGAGTACGTGGATACTTTAATGTCAGTTGTTGCAGCATCCAGCAGAAGGCATATTCGCTGTCGGTCTGCCCCACAGGGCGGAAGTTGCCCGTCGCCAATTGACGATATCCTTTCAACTGACCATTGTGAGCATAAGTCCAGTTACGTCCCCAGAGCTCACGGGTAAAAGGATGGGTATTCTCCAGTGCGACCTTACCACGATTAGCCTGGCGTATGTGGGAAACCACGGCACGGGATTTGATCGGATATTCCTGTACCATGCGAGCAATAGGTGAATTGTAACTCGGTTGCGGGTCTTTAAACGTGCGGCAACCGTTCCCTTCATAGAAGGTAATACCCCAACCGTCTTTATGTGGCCCTGTTCGGCCACCACGCTGCACCAGCCCAGTAAAACTAAAACAGATATCAGTGGGTACGTTCGCGCTCATCCCGAGCAGTTCACACATCGTCTGCCACTCCTTCATATCACTGACCGTTTTATACCCCGATGACTTCAAACAGCAACTGAGTGACAAATCGGTCAAGAACCGATTTTATCACTGCCGGCAGCGTCCCCCGAAGGAGCTGCCGAGTCACGCAGCCAACACCGTTGTAGCTGGGTATACTTTTGGCAAATGCCTTGACATTATGTTCGTGAGGGCAACATGCCCTTCCAACCGTTACGCTTTCACCATCTCTTTTTCGATTAACTGAATCAAGATATGGATCGCTTTGATATGAATTTCCTGAATACGATCGGCGTAACCGAAGTGCGGAACACGAATTTCCACATCGGCACTACCGGCCATTTTGCCACCATCTTTACCGGTCAGGGTGATCACTTTCATCCCTTTGACACGGGCCGCTTCAATCGCCTTGATGACGTTACCAGAATTACCCGAAGTCGAAATCCCCAACAGAACATCACCTTCACGCCCAACGGCTTCTACATAGCGAGAAAAAACATACTCATAACCAAAGTCATTGCTTACGCAAGATAAATGGCTAACGTCCGAAATGGCGATAGCTGGATAGCCCGGACGATTTTCACGGTAGCGGCCTGTGAGCTCTTCTGCAAAATGCATCGCATCACAGTGAGAGCCTCCGTTACCGCAGGAAATCACCTTTCCACCCTGTTTAAAAGCATCTGCCAACAAAATTGCTGCACGTTGGATCGCGTCAATATTGGCATCATCAGCAAGAAATTTTGCCAAAGTATCAGCCGCTTCGTTCAGTTCACTACGAATTAAATCGTGGTACATAGAGATAGCCTCTTGTTTTGCTTTATAACCAAAATACCTGGCACTGCAGCCAGCAATACCGAAGCTTTGGGTAACAGGGAATACATCATCAATCTTTCGTCTCGCAGTGTAGCGGATTGCAGAAAAACCGAGAAGTGCTGTGAATAAAACCGCGTTAACATCAAGATCTGATCTAAGTTGTTGAGCGCTCCACTGGCGGTTTGTGATCTGAGTTGTAATTAAAGTGTAAATGCATTGATAAAAACATTGGCGTGTACTACAACCATTATATAGCCTCGACAGGTCAGACCTCTTACTACTACGGAGCTTCTCATTATGGTTCTCAGTATCGTTGTTTTACTCGCACTCATTGGTGCGGTGTTTTATCATCGAGTCAGCCTAACGCTCAGCAGTCTCATTCTGTTCGTCTATACAGCGGCCATGGGCACTATTGGCATGTGGACTTATTGGATCTTACTGCCTCTAGCAATCGTACTGTTGCCACTCAACATCACCTCACTGCGCCGTTCTCTGCTTTCTGCACCAGCGTTGCATGCTTTCAGTAAGGTGATGCCCCCCATGTCAAGCACCGAAAAAGAAGCTATTGATGCAGGAACCACCTGGTGGGAGGGCGATCTGTTCCGTGGCAAACCCGACTGGAACAAGCTACATAACTATCCGCAGCCTAAACTGACCGCAGAAGAACAAGCCTTTATCGATGGCCCGGTGGAAGAAGCCTGCCGTATGGCCAGTGATTTTCAAATCACCCATGAACTTGCCGACCTTTCTCCTGAACTTTGGGCTTATCTGAAAGAACACCGCTTCTTCGCCATGATCATTAAGAAAGAGTACGGTGGCCTCGATTTTTCTCCTTATGCTCAGGCTCGCGTCCTACAAAAACTGGCGGGCGTTTCCGGTATTCTGGCCATTACCGTCGGTGTACCTAATTCCCTCGGCCCAGGTGAACTACTGCAACACTATGGTACTGAAGAGCAAAAAAAAACGCTATCTGCCCAGCTTGGCTCGTGGCGAAGAAATTCCTTGCTTTGCACTGACCAGCCCCGAAGCCGGTTCTGACGCAGGAGCGATCCCTGACGTGGGTACCGTTTGCATGGGTGAATGGCAAGGTGAGCAGGTTCTGGGCATGCGGCTGACTTGGAACAAGCGCTACATTACCTTAGCTCCTATTGCAACGGTATTAGGTCTGGCTTTCAAACTGTATGACCCGAACCGTCTGTTGAGCAATAACGAATCTCCGGGGATCACCTGTGCGCTGATCCCAACCAACACACTAGGGGTAGAGATCGGAAACCGTCATTTTCCACTCAATGTACCGTTCCAGAATGGCCCAACGCGTGGCAACGACGTATTCGTACCGATTGATTACATTATTGGCGGGCCAAAAATGGCCGGTCAGGGTTGGCGTATGCTGGTTGAATGCCTGTCGGTTGGCCGAGGTATCACTTTGCCTTCCAACTCAACCGGTAGTCTGAAATCGATTGCTTTGGCAACCGGTGCTTATGCCCATATCCGTCGTCAGTTCAAAATCTCTATCGGCAAGATGGAAGGGATTGAAGAGCCGTTGGCACGTATTGCCGGTAACACCTATGTCATGGATGCAGCGGCCTCACTGATCACCTATGCGCTGATGCAAGGCGAGAAACCAGCGGTACTTTCAGCCATTGTCAAATACCATTGTACCCAGCGTGGTCAGCAGTCGATTATAGATGCGATGGATATCACCGCTGGTAAGGGCATTATGCTGGGCAACTCCAACTTCTTGGCACGGGCCTATCAGGGGGCCCCTATCGCTATCACCGTCGAAGGTGCCAACATCCTGACCCGTAGCATGATGATCTTCGGGCAAGGTGCTATCCGCTGCCATCCTTATGTCCTGACAGAAATGGCTGCGGCGCAGAATAACGACCTGAATGCCTTTGACAAGGCACTGTTTGGTCACCTTGGCCATATTGCCAGCTGTAAAATTCGCAGTTTGTGGCTAGGCCTGACCAATGGCCGTACCAGCTTCACACCAACCAAGGACGCTACGCGCCGCTACTATCAGCAGTTGAATCGTCTGAGTGCCAACCTGGCACTGTTATCTGACGTTTCTATGGGGGTACTAGGTGGTAGCCTGAAGCGCCGTGAGCGCATCTCTGCCCGCCTGGGTGACGTACTCAGCCAAATGTACCTGGCCTCAGCAACGCTGAAACGGTATGAGGATGAAGGACGCCAAAAAGAAGATTTGCCGCTGGTACACTGGGGTGTGCAAGATTGCCTGAATCAGGCTGAGCAAGCGCTGGACGATTTGCTGCGTAATTTCCCAAATCGCTTTATCGCCGGGATCATGCGTTTGGTGGTTTTCCCGTTCGGACGCGTGAATTCAGCCCCCTCTGACCATCTTGATCACCAGTTGGCGAAGATCCTTCAACTGCCTTCGGCAACCCGCAGCCGCTTGGGTCGTGGCCAATATCTGACGCCAAGCGAGCATAACCCCGTTGGTTTAATGGAAGCTGCGCTGGCTGACGTGATGGCCGCAGAACCAATCCACCAGCGTCTATGCAAACAAGCCGGTAAGGATCTGCCTTTCACCCGTCTTGATCGTCTGGCACAACGCGCACTGACAGAAGGCAAAATCAGTGCAGATGAAGCCAAGATCCTGGTAAAAGCAGAAGAGAGCAGGCTGCGTTCAATCAACGTTGATGACTTTGCGCCGGATGCGCTGGCAGCACAAAAACCAGAAAAAACGCTTGTTAAGAAAGAACAACGCCAGCAACAGACTGAAGCTGCATAATGGCCACCAGCCAGGGATACAAAAGGGGCGATTTACATCGCCCCTTTTGCTTTGTAAGACGAAGTTAATTTCAACCGTGTTGGCGAATTCGTGCCAAGAGAGCGTCAACATGCTCGACTTGCGCTGCGTTAACGATCAGCGTACGGCCTAGATTCAACGCACTGCGTTGGCATTCAGCACGCATTTCAGGATCTGCAATACTGTCTAGATCGGCAACATGCGCCAAGCCGATGGTGCGACGGATCAATTCAGTTCCACCATACCCTACCGCATCCTGCCATACCTGTTGCAAGAACTGTTCAGCGTAACCCGGCGTTGCCAGAGTAACATCACGGCTGTGTTGCTGGCATAAACTCAAAAAACGGCCGGCAAAGGTCAGCCAAAGTTCACGCACATCCAATAGACGCTGTTCACGGCAATCCGTAGCCTCACGTGGTCCAAGCAATCCTGGTAAACCACAATAGTTGAGTAACAGGTTACCCAGTGCAGTACCGACATCAAACCCAATGGGTCCGTAGAAGCCAAACTCGGCATCAATCGCCTTCAATCTGCCCTCTGCAACAAAAATTGAGCCACTGTGAATATCGCCGTGTAGCAACGCCTCTGCCTTGCTCAGAAAACGGTGTTTTAACCCTGCAACAGCCAGCTTTAGAGCAGTATCTTTTCTTAACACCGTGACGTGTGGCAGTAACACATCGTCGAACTGATTGCGTTCATGGTCGTGATAAGGATCGGTAAAAAACAGGTCTTCGGTGATCTGGCACAGCTCAGGGTTAGTAAAACGACTCACTTCCGCTTTTTTTGCCTGTGCTGCCTGGTAAAAATCGGAGGTATGGAACAACGTTTGTGCCAGATATTCCGCCAGTTGTCCTACCGCCTGCGGGTAGTAGTGCCCCTTCATCAGTTCGCTACGCCAGATATGGTGGTCTGAGAGATCCTCTTGCACCATGACCGCCAGTTCAGGATCGTGGTGCAGTACTCGCACCGTATGGTGCGAACATAGTGCACCATGGATCAGTAAGGTCTCCGCTTCGATACGCGCGCGATCAAGCGTCAACGGCCAAGACTCTCCAACACAACGCACGTATGGCAGAGCCTGCTTAACAATTACCCGGCTTATTCTTGCACGATCACGGATTTTAAACACCAGGTTCAGATTACCATCCCCTATCTCATCGGCGCTTACCAGCGCTTGTGGGTCGGGCATTTGTCCGTATTGACGGGCGTATTCAACGGCATCAGCAACAGTAAACGTACGATATTGTGACATTCCCAACCCCTGTATTCTCTCCGGTCAGCAGCGATATTCTTACATTTTTTTAGACGCAAAAGCGTTTAGACGTCTATACATCCGAACGCCATGTTGGCAGAATGACTTCACAGATGCAATAAGAAAGACACGAGGATTTAACAACCGATGCAAACAGTTAACGCCACCAGTCTGATCCTGAAAGAAAACCGCCTCTGGATCCTCGATCAGCAGGCTCTCCCACAAGAGAAATGCTGGCTACCCTGCGACAACGTAGAACAATTGGTCGGACACATCCGCGCCCTGCGTGTTCGTGGTGCCCCGTTAATCGGCCTCTCTGCCAGTCTATTGATTGCACTATTGGCCGAACGCGGCCTGCCAAGAACCGACCTAGAACAGGCGTTGCAAACGTTACGCGCCGCACGCCCGACCGCGGTAAATCTAATGAACAATCTGGATCGCATGAAGCTCGCGCTGGCGCAGCCTGATTGGGTAACGGCTATGGCTGAAGAGGCGCTACGACTGGTGGATGAGGATCGCATGCTGTGCGATCGTATCGCCGATAACGGCGCCGAGTGGGTAAAACCGAGTAGTCGCCTGCTGACCCATTGCAATACTGGCGGGCTGGCAACGGCAGGTGTAGGTACTGCCATCGGTGTTCTATTACGTGCACACCAACAAGGCAAGATCACCCAAGTTTGGGTCGATGAAACTCGGCCTCTCCTGCAAGGAGGGCGCCTTACCGCCTGGGAACTGGGTGAATTGGGCATTCCTTATCGGCTGATTTGTGACTCGATGGCTGCCAGCCTGATGGCCTCTGGCCAGGTTGATGCCGTTTGGGTAGGGGCAGACCGCATCGCAGCCAATGGTGATGTTGCCAATAAAATCGGTACTTACAGTCTGGCGGTCCTGGCCCATTATCACCATATTCCGTTTTATGTTGCCGCCCCACACACCACTCACGATCCAGATTGCCCGAACGGCGCAGCCATTCCGATTGAACAGCGGGCTGCGGTAGAAGTGACCGGCGTCAGCGGCAGTTTTGGCTCTTGCCAATGGGCACCCGATGATGCAGCAACCTATAACCCAGCATTCGATGTCACGCCCGCAGCGTTGATTAGCGGTTGGGTACTAGACTGTGGCGTGATCACGCCAGAGCAGGTTGCTGCTGGTATTTTTCAGCAGGCATTAGGTTCAGACAAAGAAACTTTGCCTGCGTAGCAGGCTGAGTTTTCGGTATTTTTGTGGCGACATACCAACGTACTTTTGAAAAGTGCTGTAAAAGCGGCTGCTGGAACGAAAGCCAGCAGTCAGCGCAATATCCAGAATGGTTTTATCCGTATCACTCAACAGTGCCCTGACATGATTGATGCGCATTGCGGTGATGTACTGCTTCATAGTCAGTTGCATCACGCGCTGGAAAATACCCATCGCATAATTGGAGTTGAGCTTTACGTGTTCAGCTACGCTGTCAATAGTAAGCGCCTGATCATAGTTATCAGCAATAAACCCCAACATCTGGCTCACATAAAACTGCGCGTGCTTGGAGACGCCGTTCTTGTGAGTGCGGGAAGCTTTATTGAGCAGAATAGGCTGCCAGCCGGAAAGGCTAAAACGCTTGAGCATCACTCCTATTTCATCAATCGCTAATTGCCGGATTTGCTCATCGGAACTGGTGAGTTCTTTCTGCCAACGCCGCACTTCAAAGGCACTGATTTGATGAGATGCCTGCGATTTTACCACCATGCCGTGGGTAACATGGTTGATTAACTCCCGATCCAGAGGCCAAGAGAGAAAAAGATGCATCGGCAAATTCAGAATGGCCATACTCTGACAGTTACCGGGCCGTGTAAGCTGGTGCGGTACACATGCCCAAAATAGCGTGATGTGTCCTTGTTTAAACTGCACCACTTCATCGTTAATCACATATTCTACGTCGCTGTCGAACGGCACATTAACTTCCACTTGACCATGCCAGTGGCTAGACGGCATAGCGAGAGGAGCACGTAACTCAATATCCATCCGTTGATAATCGGAATAGAGCGACAGAGGGCTACGAGCCTCGGGGTCGGTACTGCTGAACATGTCGGGATCGGGCGCTAAAACGCGAACCACAGAGTTTTCCATAGCAATCGTCTTCCTGTTCCTGAATTATCAGAATAATGGCACAGCAGAGGAAGTTTCGGCGGGATCAAGGCCACATCCCAACCATTAGCGTTGCTTTAAATCCCCGGTATTCTCTGCTTTCCTCACCTTTTTATCCCATAAACTCAGATTCAGAAGAGCCATGCGCAAAATCTGAGTTTATGGGAATGCTCAATCAGGAACATGGAAGCGTTACAACTTCGCCTCATGCCACCATGGTGCATCGCTATACGCCACTGGAGAAAGAAGCATGTCGGTCCCCAAAATCACCTTTATCGGTGCTGGCTCTACCATTTTTGTCAAAAACATCCTCGGTGATGTGTTTCACCGTCAGGCCTTCAAATCTGCGCATATCGCGCTGATGGACATTGACGAAACGCGTCTGGAAGAGTCACACATTGTGGTGCGTAAATTGATGGATTCAGCCGGTGCTAACGGACATATCACCTGCCATACCGATCAGAAAACCGCTCTCAAGGCAGCCGATTTTGTGGTTGTCGCATTTCAGATCGGCGGTTATGAACCCTGTACCGTCACGGACTTTGAAGTGTGCAAACGCCACGGCCTGGAACAAACCATTGCCGATACGCTTGGCCCCGGCGGCATCATGCGTGCGTTACGCACTATTCCACATCTGTGGCAGATTTGCGCCGATATGACGGAAGTATGCCCAAATGCCACCATGCTCAATTACGTGAATCCGATGGCCATGAATACCTGGGCTATGTTTGCTCGCTATCCGCAGATTAAACAGGTTGGACTATGCCATTCCGTTCAGGGCACAGCGGAAGAACTAGCACGGGATCTGAATATCGACGCTAGCGAACTACGCTATCGTTGCGCAGGCATTAACCATATGGCCTTCTATCTTGAGCTGGAGAAAAAAGAGGCCAATGGGCGCTACCGCAGCATTTACCCTGACTTGCTGGATGCTTATGCGGCTGGTCAAGCACCGAAAGCGAATATTCACGGTAACCCGCGCTGTCAGAACATTGTGCGTTATGAAATGTTCAAGAAGTTGGGCTACTTTGTGACGGAATCCTCTGAACACTTTGCCGAATATACCCCGTGGTTTATCAAACCAGGGCGCAATGACCTGATTGAACGTTACAAAGTGCCACTGGATGAATATCCGAAGCGTTGCGTGGAGCAACTGGCAAGCTGGCATAGGGAACTCGAGCAATATAAAACGGCAGAACGTATTGATATAAAACAATCCAATGAGTACGCCAGCACGATCATGAACTCGTTGTGGACCGGCGAACCCAACGTCATCTATGGCAACGTGCGTAACGATGGCCTGATCGATAACCTGCCACAAGGATGCTGTGTCGAGGTGGCTTGTTTGGTCGATGCCAATGGGATCCGCCCAACCAAAGTGGGCAAACTGCCTTCGCATCTTGCCGCACTCATGCAAACCAACATCAACGTACAAACGTTGCTCACCGAAGCCATTCTCACTGAAAACAAAGATTTTGTTTACCACGCAGCCATGCTGGACCCCCATACCGCAGCGGTGCTGGGGATCGAAGAGATTTATGCACTGGTGGACGATCTGATCGCCGCTCATGGCGACTGGTTGCCTGCCTGGCTTCACTGAGAACGCCCAGCGTTTAAACGCTGGGCTCCTTCACTAAAATAACAGGAGGGCGCTGGTAACAGTGGCCCTATAGCCTATGAGTGTTTCAATAACCACCAAGATGAGCTACGGTTTTGGCGCTTTCGGTAAAGACTTCGCCATCGGTATTGTTTATATGTACCTGATGTATTATTACACCGACGTTGTTGGCCTATCCGTAGGCGTGGTCGGTACACTGTTCCTGGTTGCACGGATCTGGGATGCACTCAACGATCCCATCATGGGCTGGATTGTCAACTGTACCCGTACCCGCTGGGGAAAATTCAAACCCTGGATACTGATCGGCACGATCGCTAACTCGATCGTGCTTTTTATGCTGTTCAGTGCCCATCACTTCGAAGGCCAAGGGCAACTGATATTCGCCATCGTCACCTACATTCTTTGGGGCATGACCTACACCCTGATGGATATTCCATTCTGGTCGCTGGTGCCAACCATAACCCTGGACAAACGCGAACGTGAAAAGTTGGTGCCTTATCCCCGTTTCTTCGCCAGTTTGGCCGGTTTTGTGACGGCGGGTGTAACACTGCCATTTGTCAATTATATTGGCGGTGAGGATCGCGGTTTCGGCTTTCAGATGTTTACCTTGGTACTGATCACATTCTTCGTAGCTTCCACAATTATCACGCTGCGCAACGTCAAGGAAGTGTATTCATCCGACAACCCGGCGGCAGAATCAAACCGAATTAATCTGAAGGCGATGATCGGCCTGATCTACAAAAACGATCAGCTTTCCTGTCTGCTCGGTATGGCGCTCGCCTACAACATTGCTTCCAACGTTATCACCGGTTTTGCGATTTATTATTTTACCTACGTGATTGGCGATACTGCGCTTTTCCCTTACTACATGTCTTACGCGGGCGCGGCCAACCTGGTTACGCTAATCCTGTTCCCACGCCTAGTGAAAACCCTTTCGCGCCGCGCGTTATGGGCAGGAGCCTCGATCATGCCAATTCTCGGCAGCGGTGTACTGCTGTGGATTGCAACTGTGGGATACCACAACCTGTTGCTGATTTCGCTCGCCGGTGTGTTATTCAACATCGGTACGGCATTGTTCTGGGTATTGCAAGTGATCATGGTGGCAGATACCGTCGACTATGGTGAATATAAGCTGAACGTGCGCTGTGAGAGTATTGCCTATTCGGTGCAAACGTTAGTCGTGAAAGCCGGTTCGGCTTTTTCAGCGTTCTTTATCGGCGTAGTGCTTGGCATTGTTGGCTACGTTCCCAACGTTGCCCAATCCGCAGAAACCGTCATCGGGATGCAAATCATCATGATCGCCCTACCTGCGCTGTTCTTCTGTATCACTCTGTTCATTTACTTCCGGTTTTATAAACTTAACGGGAACTTCCAATACACCATCCAAACTCACTTACAGGATAAATATCATCAGGTTGAGGAAGAGCATACCCAAGAAATCAAACACATACTGTTGCCCGAAGCAAAGGGGTAAACATGGAGTGGGTTTCTCTCATCGGCTACTTTGCAGCGTGTCTGACAACACTTTCGTTTCTGCCACAGGCCATCAAGGTGATCTCGACACGAAACACTCAAGGTATTTCACTATTAATGTATGGCATGTTTGTTCTGGGCGTACTGATGTGGCTGATTTACGGGGTTTTGATCGACAACCTGACAGTCAGCCTGGCTAACTTGCTGACTTTGCTGTTTGCACTACCGATTCTGATCATCAAGTACCAAAATCGTTGAACTGCTCGCCTTTTCTCTTGCACGGTAAATGAGCAGGAGAAAAGGCACTCAGGAAATACAGATATAAAGTCAATCGAGATCAATCCAGGCGTGGGTAGGCATCGGCAATTTTATCCCCGGTGAAATGGGCAACCCACCCTTGCGGGTTATTAAACAGACGGATAGCAGTAAAATTTGGCGCAGACCCCATATCAAACCAGTGGCGGGTATTGGCTGGTACAGAGAGCAAATCGTTTTTCTCGCACAGGACCTGGAAAATCTTGCCTTCTAGATGCAGGCAGAACAGCCCCGCTCCCTCAACAAAAAAACGTACCTCGTCTTCACCGTGAGTGTGTTCAGCAAGAAACTTTTCGCGTAGTGCTTCACGCTGGTCGTTGTCTGGCCGCATACTAATCACATCCCAGCTCTGATACCCCTTCTCTGCGACCAGCCGATCGATTTCACGCTGATAAGCAGCAATGACCGCTTCTGGTTGTGGAGCATTTCCCAACTCGCGATCGGCCTGCCAACGCTCAAAACGCACACCAATCTGGGCAAGTTGTTGTTGGATAGCCTGAGCGTCATTGCTCTGCCACACTGCCTGTTGCGGTTCTTTATCACTAAAAATGGTCAATCCACTCATGAGGCAAACTCCCCTAACTTGATGTGATCAAAACGGTTAACCTGCGGATGCAGGCTTTGCGGATCGGCTGCGTCACGGATCAATTGACAGGTGTGCCAGCCTGCTACCCGCGCCGCATCCAGTTCCTGATGGATATCGGAAAGGAATAATAACTCCGCCGGGGAAATACCTATTGTCCTGGCTATATTCTGGTACGACGCCGTTTCACGCTTTGCACCGACATGAGTATCGAAGTAGCCGCTGAATAATGGCCGCAAATCACCGGCATCGCTATAACCAAACAGCAGCTGTTGTGCCTCTACCGAACCGGAAGAATAGACGTATAGCCTTACTCCTTGTTGCTGCCAAGTAGCCAACTGTTCAGCAACTTCGCAATAGAGGTGCCCTGTGAAGTCACCATTAAGATAGCCGCTGCGCCAGATGATCCCTTGCAATGTTTTCAGTGCGGTAGATTTGCGATCTTCATCCATAAAGCGATAAAGCGTGGAGATAAGCTGTTCATTATCGGCATCAGGTTGAGCAATCTCTTCACGTAACGCCGCCAGTGGTACCGCGACTTCTTCCTTGCTGGAGTGATTGCGGATAAATTCCCCCAGCCGCTCACGCGCATAAGGAAACAGCACCTGATGAACAAAGCGAATATCGCTGGTAGTGCCTTCAATATCAGTAACAATGGCGCGGATCATTTAGCCTCCAGTAAACGACGCTGTAGTTCACACTGGAACAGGAATTCAAGCCCTTCAAGATGACGACGAGCTTCCGCCACCTGCCTGCCCCAGCAGTAAAGACCATGACCACGAACCAGAAAGCCATAGTGTAATGGCATCGTTTCGGCAAAGGCGGCCACTTTCGCAGCTAACACTGGAATATCCTGGTCGTTGTCAAAAATAGGAATGCTGACGCAATCAAGATGGCTCTTTTGCCCACTGAGGGATTTCTGCATTTCGTAACCCTGCAGAACCAGCGCTTCGCTTTTTTCTACGCGGGACAGCACCGTAGTATTGACTGAATGGGTATGCAGAATCGCACCAACCTGTGGGAACAAACGGTAGATCAGCGTATGCAGGCCGGTTTCCGCCGAAGGGGTACGTCCACTGGGGACATGGTTGGTCACCGTTTCCACCAGCAGGAAATCCTGCTCAGTCAGACGGCCTTTATCCTTACCGGACTCGGTCACCAGACATTGCTTGTCATCAAGGCGTAGCGACATATTGCCGCCGGTCGCAGGGCACCAACCTTTTTCACCAATCCAGTGACAGGCAGCCAGTAAGGCATGTAGTTGCGGGTTTTCCGTCATTTATTCTGTTTCCTGCAAGGTAGGGATATACCCGTTGCCTTTCAAGTTGCAGCGGTGTTAGCTGCCTTTGCCCACCCTAATCAATACTCCTGAGGCCTCACTCAGTTGCTACTTCGGGGCTTCTTGAAATAACCTAGGCACACTCATATAGACATCTAAACGTCTTGATTGCCAAAGATTAGCATCGTGCTATAGAGTTGGCAATATAAGCGCCAGGAGTATTAGGCAGTGTCCCTCAATTGCACGTGAGCGCCGCTGGCGGTAATTTTCGCGCAGAACAAGGGTGAGCCGGGAGAAGCGCTGGACATAGCCAGGTTGGATGCCGGACTTTCACTGGATGCCCTGCAAGCCTATCGCGATGCTTTTCCTGCCTGGCGTGATGCCGACAGTTTCCGGTATAACGATTAAGGTTTCTGAGAAAACCTCATTCCTTCACTCATATCCAGTCTGGATTTTGCTACTAGGCTCACACCGCATGCGGGGCTACTAATTCCTTTATGTTGCGCTCAAAAAATACGACAAAGCCCTGAGTTATTACTAACTCAGGGCTTATCAATAAGTGGCGGAACGGACGGGGCTCGAACCCGCGACCCCCTGCGTGACAGGCAGGTATTCTAACCAACTGAACTACCGCTCCGCGAATGTTCCCTTTCGGGAGAACGAGGCGAATACTACGGCTGCCCCTGCATTTCGTCAACGTCTTTTCTTATAAAAAGAGTCGTTTGCACAGTTTTTCAACGGGCTCAGCAACGATTGGGAACGTGAATGTAATTTTTACGACAAACATGCCATCATTCGACCTTTGTACGCCACAAGCAAATGCCGCCTTTTTGGGCAATCAGATCCAAGCGCGCCTCATGAGAGTTCACTTCTTCATCACTGGCATACACCACTTTCATAGTTGACGCAGGCCTTACGATCCTCTGGATTTCCTGTGCGGAATTCGTTTTTTGTGTGTCTCCTTCCATTTGAAAAGCCATTGAGGTCTGACCACCAGTCATCGCCAAATAGACTTCAGCCAGGATCTCCGCATCAAGCAAAGCACCGTGAAGCGTTCGTTTACTATTGTCTATCTCGTAACGGCTACACAGAGCATCAAGGTTGTTACGTTTGCCCGGAAAGAGGCGGCGAGCCATCAATAGCGTATCGGTTATAGTGCAGAAAGTTTCCGTCTTCGGGATATTTTGCTGCAACATACGGAACTCATGATCCATAAAGCCGATATCAAACGCCGCGTTATGAATAACGAGTTCACTGCCACGAATAAAATCCAGGAACTCATCGGCGATTTGTTCGAAGGTTGGCTTATCTGCAAGGAATTCGTCGCTGATGCCATGGACACCATAAGCTTCAGGGTCTACCAGACGGTCAGGCTTGACGTAAACGTGGTAGTTTCGCCCGGTAAAGCGACGGTTGATCACCTCGACAGCCCCAATCTCGATGATACGGTGGCCCTCGTAGTGAACCCCTAACTTGTTCATACCGGTCGTTTCGGTATCAAGAACAATCTGTCTAATTGGTGTTGAGATCATATTGCAGTGCTCATAGCGCTCGTTTATGTCAGACTTAGCCTTTATAAAACTGATTGGAAGAGTCTACCAGAGATGCTCAAACAGGTAGAGATTTTCACCGACGGTTCCTGTCTCGGTAATCCGGGCCCCGGTGGCTACGGCGCAATTTTGCGTTATAAGCAACACGAAAAAATGTTCAGTTCGGGTTTCCGTCTGACGACCAACAACCGTATGGAGTTAATGGCCGCGATTGTTGCACTCGAAGCACTGACCGCTCCCTGTGAGGTTATCTTGAGCACTGATAGCCAATATGTCCGCCAAGGGATCACCAGTTGGATCCACAACTGGAAAAAACGCGGCTGGAAAACGACCGATAAAAAACCCGTAAAGAACGTCGACCTCTGGCAGCGTCTTGATACAGCTATTGGCCAACATACCATCCGTTGGGAATGGGTCAAAGGCCATGCCGGTCACCCGGAAAACGAACGCTGCGATGTGCTAGCCCGCGATGCCGCCGGTAATCCGACGCAGGATGACTTAGGCTATCAGCCCGAAGCTTAAGGGACGCGACCCGGTTTACGGTAGCTCTTAGTAGCTCCCACAGCGCGACTGAGAGAAGGTTTTCTTGCACCGAGTTTCATCGGTGTTAGCGTCAAGGGTAGCGTTCTCTTGCGCGCCACGATAACACTCAAGCACCCTAACGCGGGTAAATGGGTGCTTAAAAAAATGCCACCTTTTCGCTGCCAAGGAAGGACATGAAAACGCGATTGTTCCAACACCTCGTAATTCAGCAGGCTGAGCCAGTCCAGTAAACGCATCTGGCTAAACATTCGGCTTACATAAGGCTGACGTTGGCGTAACGTAGGAATCAATTTACCTAACCCCAACAGGCTGAAAGGGTTAAAACTGCTGATGACCAACCAGCCATCGTCAATCATCACTCGGTCAATCTCTCGTAACATGCGATGTGGATCGTCTGCATAAGAGAGCGTATGGGCTAGCAGACAGGCATCAACAGATTTTACGGCAAAGGGTAATTGATATGGGTCTGCTAGTACGTCAAGATTACTACCGTCCAAACCGACACTGACCTGATGTGAAATCACACATTTTTCAGTGTCCAGCTCGGCGCTAAGATTACCGATTTTTAGAAGATGGAAGCCAAATAATTTTGGCCACCAAGGTTGCAACTGCCGTTCAAGCGCCCCACGATAGTATTCCCCCCACGGCAACTCAGCCCATGAGTGCGGGCTGACGAGATTTTGCAGAGTATGGGCTGGTTTCATAATTTATTTTCTTCTTTTAAGCCGTTGCAAACGAGAGGTTTACTATGAATCTTATCAGCATTCCTGCTTTCCAGGACAATTACATTTGGCTATTAGATAACCAGCAAGGACACTGTGTCATCGTCGATCCCGGAGAATCTGGCCCCGTTTTGGAAGCACTATCTCGCCAGCATTTGATCCCTGATGCGATATTGTTAACCCATCATCACAACGATCATGTTGATGGCGTACCAGAGATTATTGCTCAATACCCAAATTTGCCAGTATATGGACCACAAGAAACGGGCAAAAAAGGTGCGAATCATCAGGTCAACGATGGCGATGTTATAGAGATTAATGGACGCCAATTCATAACAATCGCGGTTCCCGGACATACCCTAGGACACGTTGCATTCTACAGTGCACCTTATCTTTTCTGCGGGGATACCCTTTTTTCTGCAGGCTGCGGCAGACTTTTTGAAGGTACCGCAGAACAAATGTACCTCTCATTTCAAAGACTCGCACAACTTCCCGATGAAACCTTAATTTGTTGCGCACACGAATATACTCTATCAAACCTTAAGTTTGCGCGGGCCGTTTTGCCACAAGATCGAGATATTAAAACATATCAGCAACAAGTTGAGGTATTACGGGCAAAAGGCATACCTAGTGTGCCAACAACCTTGCAATTAGAGCGGAAAATAAATCTCTTTTTACGATGCCATGATCATGATTTACAAAAAAAAATAGGCGTTTACTCCCCTCCACAAACACTTCACTCAGTTTTTTCTGAGTTACGCCTCCGTAAGGATCGCTTCTAACCTTTTTGTTGTGTTTTTTGACGAAGCAAAGTATGATCGCTCGTCTTTTAAGCAACTAGATTGACATATATATGAAGACTAAAGCGATGATTCTCGCCTCAGTCTTGCTAGTGGGTTGCCAGTCGGTCCAGCAGGGCTCACAGGTTCCAGAGCAGCATGCACAGAGTCTGTCTTCGGCAGGTCAAGAAAGTGAAGCAGGAGAGCACACAGCGGATGGTCGAGCGAGCTCGATGCAGTGGCAGAGTAATACCAGTAGTGCCGCGCAAAAAGACCTGTGGAGCTTCATTAGCGACGAGCTGAAGATGGAGGTTCCGGAAAATTCCCGGATCCGTGAGCAAAAAAGAAAGTATTTACAAAACAAGAGCTATCTCCACGATGTTACATTACGGGCAGAGCCGTACATGTACTGGATTGTCGGGCAGATTAAAAAACGTAAGATGCCTATGGAACTGGTACTGCTACCCATAGTGGAGAGCGCTTTTAACCCGCATGCCACGTCACATGCTAATGCCGCAGGGCTATGGCAGATCGTGCCTCAAACGGGTCGCAATTATGGTTTGAAGAATAATCAGTGGTATGACGGGCGACGTGATGTCGTTGCTTCAACAACCGCAGCCCTCGACATGCTGGAGCGTTTGAACACCATGTTTGATGGCGACTGGTTACTCACCGTCGCTGCTTACAACAGTGGCGAAGGCCGTGTGATGCAAGCGGTTAAGGCAAATAAACGTCAAGGTAAGTCTACTGAGTTTTGGGCATTGTCGCTTCCGCGTGAAACGTCAATTTATGTCCCTAAAATGTTGGCATTGAGAGACATTATCAAGCACAGCAAAAAGTACGGCGTCAAATTACCGAAAACTGACGAAACCCGTGCGTTAGCGCGAATTGATGTCGGCCAGCAAATTGGACTCACTCAAGCGGCTGAAATGGCGGGACTTTCAGTCACCAAGATGAAAGCTTACAATCCTGGCTATAAAAAAGGCGTAACAGCTCCGAATGGGCCCCACTACATCATGGTTCCCAAAGGGCATGCTGAACAATTGAAAGTCTCGCTAGCAGATGGACAAATTGTTGTTCCTGTGGTCAGTAAATTGGAATTGGCAAAAAACAGCGGGTTGTCTGGCGGAAGTGCGTACAAGGTTCGTTCAGGTGATACGTTATCCAGCATAGCTAAGCGGTTGAGCGTTAAGACAAGCGATCTGCAAAACTGGAATAACTTGCGTGCCAAAAGTACGCTTAAGATTGGCCAAACCCTAAAGGTAGCCAAAAATAGCAGAACTAACAGCAGTATTACCTATAAAGTCCGTAAAGGTGATTCGTTAGCCAGTATCGCACGACGTCATGGTGTTGATATTAAAGATGTAAAACGTTGGAACTCAGCACTCGCTAAAGCGAGCCATCTGCAACCAGGGCTGAAACTGACCTTATTTGTTAACAACAAAGCATCACCAGACAGCTAAATTTGGGCACAAAAGCCCTCCTAAAGCATCCTTCGGGATGCTTTTTTATTGTTTTATTTTACCAAACCGGCTTATCGATTTCCGGGTAGAATTCCACCAATAGCGGATTGTGATCTGAGGCTTTAGTCACCAACACCGATGCCTCCGCTACGCATAGGTTACGGTAAAAGATGAAGTCTAACGGGCGACCAAACGCTTTTCGACGATGATCGTTGATAAAATTAACCTCATGCAACGCCATATCACCAGCAAACTGATATAAAGCATTAATGCGCTTAAGGCTCCAAGCGTTGAAATCTCCCGCCATAATCACTGGCCCTTTATGGCTAGCGAGTTGCTCCCCTATAGGCCCTAACTGTTTACTGTAAACATTAACCCCTAAGCTGAAGTTCACCGCATGGACGTTCACTACCATCAACAGTTGGCCATTATAAAGTGGGTAAACAGTAATTAACGCAGACTTGGACAGACGCAACAATGGTTCGCGCTCACGTAACGGGCAACAATAAACCGGATGTGCAGCTGCAAGCGTCATTACACCGGAAGGATGTTGAGGTAATGCAAAAGCAGGTACCTGATCGGCCGCTAGATAGTTGGAGGTAGCAAAATTGACTAATTCAGGTGTGGCCTGCGCCTCTTGTAATAAAACCAGTTGCGCATCTTTTCCATAATTTTTCAACACCGAAAGCCAGTCAGCGCGCTGTTGTTTGAAAATATTCCATACCATTACCCGCAATACACTGGAAGCAGGTAATGCAACCCCATATGGTAAAGGCTGGTTGATAACTCCAGGAAAAATTCGCTCAACTGGTTGACCTGCGACATACCTCATTGCATAAGTTAGTTTCGGCATGTTATTCGCCTATTTTCCATCAGTATAAAACTGGTAGCAGTGTTATCACTACTAATGAAATGATTATACGCTTACATGACTCTACAGGCATCGTAATTAAAGAATTCATCGCATCTTGTTATAGCGGTGGGATTAGGCTGTGTCCCCTTAACTGTACGCGAGCGCCGCTGGCGGTCATTGCGCACAAGCAAGGCGTGAGCCTCGAGGTTGGGTGGACCCAACAAGCGGCGAACAACGCAGCAATGCACGCCAATGGCGCCAGCCTGTAGGGTCACGCCCCAAAAGCCCATTCTCTGTGTTGTCTGGCTTGAACAGAGGGCGACTCTGCCCGTCCCCCTCCGCCTTGATAATGGGCTTTTGGGGCAGCGACGGCACCACGGACAGTTAAGGGGACACAGCCTAGTTAATTTCAATTGGCTAAACGTATACGTCTGTAAAAGTTACTCTTGAAGGGTGATGCATGCTATGCGACTCAAACTTTAACCATAGCTATGTCTGGGGCAGGACTTATGCCACCTGCTTTAGATATACCACACGAGGCAAGTGGAAAACAATGCAGCCATTTTTTACTTATATGACTCAGATATTGCCTGCACTGTGGTGCTTGCGCGCCCTTCACACCACCTCTTGACAGGAAACGTTGGAGGGCTAGGGGAAGAAGTGGCATGCACCCGATAGTAGTACATTATCTTGGCCCTGGCAGTACTCCGATAAACTCCTACTTTAGTAATAGGAGCACTTTTGATGCCGTTGGCTTATTGCTCAAAGATAATGACAACATGTTGTGTGTTCACGGTACTTTTTATGCGAAAAAGCCCTGAGTTATAAACTCAGGGCTTATCAATAAGTGGCGGAACGGACGGGGCTCGAACCCGCGACCCCCTGCGTGACAGGCAGGTATTCTAACCAACTGAACTACCGCTCCACCGATTCTTTTACGTTGCATTTTTCAATGCTGGCAAAAACACGCTCGTGTCTATGCCTATTACCAGGTGTCACTCTGATAACGCTTATTTAATGCCTGGCAGTGTCCTACTCTCGCATGGGGAGACCCCACACTACCATCGGCGCTACGGCGTTTCACTTCTGAGTTCGGCATGGGGTCAGGTGGGACCACCGCGCTATTGCCGCCAGGCAAATTCTGTTTCATCCCAACCGCTCACGCTTTCTCACGTGCAGCCATCAGAACCAATCCGGAACTTTCGCTGAAAACCGACTCTTTTCTCTCAAATCCAAAACACCTTCGGTGTTGTAAGGTTAAGCCTCACGGATCATTAGTACTGGTTAGCTCAATGCATCGCTGCACTTACACACCCAGCCTATCAACGTCTTAGTCTTAAACGTTCCTTCAGGGACCTTAAAGGCCCAGGGAAGACTCATCTCGAGGCAAGTTTCGCGCTTAGATGCTTTCAGCGCTTATCTTTTCCGCACTTAGCTACCGGGCAGTGCCATTGGCATGACAACCCGAACACCAGTGGTGCGTTCACTCCGGTCCTCTCGTACTAGGAGCAACCCCTCTCAATCTTCCAACGCCCACGGCAGATAGGGACCGAACTGTCTCACGACGTTCTAAACCCAGCTCGCGTACCACTTTAAATGGCGAACAGCCATACCCTTGGGACCTACTTCAGCCCCAGGATGTGATGAGCCGACATCGAGGTGCCAAACACCGCCGTCGATATGAACTCTTGGGCGGTATCAGCCTGTTATCCCCGGAGTACCTTTTATCCGTTGAGCGATGGCCCTTCCATTCAGAACCACCGGATCACTAAGACCTACTTTCGTACCTGCTCGAGCCGTCACTCTCGCAGTCAAGCTAGCTTATGCCTTTGCACTAACCTCACGATGTCCGACCGTGATTAGCTAACCTTCGTGCTCCTCCGTTACTCTTTGGGAGGAGACCGCCCCAGTCAAACTACCCACCAGACACTGTCCTCACCCCAGATTATGGGGCAGAGTTAGAACATCAAACATTAAAGGGTGGTATTTCAAGGTTGGCTCCATGCAGACTGGCGTCCACACTTCAAAGCCTCCCACCTATCCTACACATCAAGGCTCAATGTTCAGTGTCAAGCTATAGTAAAGGTTCACGGGGTCTTTCCGTCTTGCCGCGGGTACACTGCATCTTCACAGCGAGTTCAATTTCACTGAGTCTCGGGTGGAGACAGCCTGGCCATCATTACGCCATTCGTGCAGGTCGGAACTTACCCGACAAGGAATTTCGCTACCTTAGGACCGTTATAGTTACGGCCGCCGTTTACTGGGGCTTCGATCAAGAGCTTCGCGTTGCCGCTAACCCCATCAATTAACCTTCCAGCACCGGGCAGGCGTCACACCGTATACGTCCACTTTCGTGTTTGCACAGTGCTGTGTTTTTATTAAACAGTTGCAGCCAGCTGGTATCTGCGACTGGCTTCAGCTCCGAGAGCAAGTCTCTTCACCTACGTGCCAGCGTGCCTTCTCCCGAAGTTACGGCACCATTTTGCCTAGTTCCTTCACCCGAGTTCTCTCAAGCGCCTGAGTATTCTCTACCTGACCACCTGTGTCGGTTTGGGGTACGATTCTGTGTTACCTGATGCTTAGAGGCTTTTCCTGGAAGCTGGGCATCAACCACTTCGCCACCGTAGTGACTCGTCATCACGCCTCAGGGTTGATATGCAACCGGATTTACCAGGTCACACCCCCTACACGCTTAAACCGGGACAACCGTCGCCCGGCTAGCCTAGCCTTCTTCGTCCCCCCTTCGCAGTAACACCGAGTACAGGAATATTAACCTGTTTCCCATCGACTACGCTTTTCAGCCTCGCCTTAGGGGTCGACTCACCCTGCCCCGATTAACGTTGGACAGGAACCCTTGGTCTTCCGGCGAGCGGGCTTTTCACCCGCTTTATCGTTACTTATGTCAGCATTCGCACTTCTGATACCTCCAGCAGACCTCACAGTCCACCTTCAACGGCTTACAGAACGCTCCCCTACCCAACAACGCCTAAGCGTCGCTGCCGCAGCTTCGGTGCATGGTTTAGCCCCGTTACATCTTCCGCGCAGGCCGACTCGACCAGTGAGCTATTACGCTTTCTTTAAATGATGGCTGCTTCTAAGCCAACATCCTGGCTGTCTGTGCCTTCCCACATCGTTTCCCACTTAACCATGACTTTGGGACCTTAGCTGGCGGTCTGGGTTGTTTCCCTCTTCACGACGGACGTTAGCACCCGCCGTGTGTCTCCCGTGATAACATTCTTCGGTATTCGGAGTTTGCATCGGGTTGGTAAGCCGGGATGGCCCCCTAGCCGAAACAGTGCTCTACCCCCGAAGATGAGTTCACGAGGCGCTACCTAAATAGCTTTCGGGGAGAACCAGCTATCTCCCGGTTTGATTGGCCTTTCACCCCCAGCCACAAGTCATCCGCTAATTTTTCAACATTAGTCGGTTCGGTCCTCCAGTTAGTGTTACCCAACCTTCAACCTGCCCATGGCTAGATCACCGGGTTTCGGGTCTATACCTTGCAACTAGACGCCCAGTTAAGACTCGGTTTCCCTACGGCTCCCCTATTCGGTTAACCTTGCTACAAAATATAAGTCGCTGACCCATTATACAAAAGGTACGCAGTCACCCCCATTAAGAAGGCTCCCACTGCTTGTACGTACACGGTTTCAGGTTCTATTTCACTCCCCTCGCCGGGGTTCTTTTCGCCTTTCCCTCACGGTACTGGTTCACTATCGGTCAGTCAGGAGTATTTAGCCTTGGAGGATGGTCCCCCCATATTCAGACAGGATGTCACGTGTCCCGCCCTACTCATCGAACTCACAGAATGTGCATTTTAGTGTACGGGGCTATCACCCTTTACTGCGCGACTTTCCAGACGCTTCCACTAACACACACCCTGATTCAGGTTCTGGGCTGTTCCCCGTTCGCTCGCCGCTACTGGGGGAATCTCGGTTGATTTCTTTTCCTCGGGGTACTTAGATGTTTCAGTTCCCCCGGTTCGCCTCCTGCCACTATGTATTCATGACAGGATAGTGCAACGAATTGCACTGGGTTTCCCCATTCGGGTATTGCCGGTTGTAACGCTTCATATCAGCTTACCGACACTTATCGCAGATTAGCACGCCCTTCATCGCCTCTGACTGCCTAGGCATCCACCGTGTACGCTTAGTCACTTAACCTCACAACCCGAAGATGTTTCCATCGTTCGTGCTGCAAACATTTGAGAGACTCTCTGACAGGTTAGTCCTTATCTCAATACTTTTACGGAGAGATAAGTTTCAGCTGTCAGGTTTCAATTTTCAGCTTGTTCCAGATTGTTAAAGAGCAATATCTTAAACACGACTCGAAAGTCATCTTTAAGATATTCGGTGATAATGTCTTTCACTCATTATCGAATTGGCGTCCCCAAGGGGATTCGAACCCCTGTTACAGCCGTGAAAGGGCAGTGTCCTAGGCCTCTAGACGATGGGGACCCGAAATTTGCTTATCGAATCACCGATTCGATAATTTCGGGTAAAGGTGAGATTTTTCAAGAAAAATCGAGCGCCATTGTGACTTGTCACTGCACTTGACAGCCACAAACCGCACAGCACTTAACCACCCATACCACAGGTTTTTTGCTCATTACTTTTCATCAGACAATCTGTGTGGACACTGCACTCAACTAATATCTTTAGGTAAGGAGGTGATCCAACCGCAGGTTCCCCTACGGTTACCTTGTTACGACTTCACCCCAGTCATGAATCACAAAGTGGTAAGCGCCCTCCCGAAGGTTAAGCTACCTACTTCTTTTGCAACCCACTCCCATGGTGTGACGGGCGGTGTGTACAAGGCCCGGGAACGTATTCACCGTAGCATTCTGATCTACGATTACTAGCGATTCCGACTTCATGGAGTCGAGTTGCAGACTCCAATCCGGACTACGACGTACTTTATGAGGTCCGCTTGCTCTCGCGAGGTCGCTTCTCTTTGTATACGCCATTGTAGCACGTGTGTAGCCCTACTCGTAAGGGCCATGATGACTTGACGTCATCCCCACCTTCCTCCGGTTTATCACCGGCAGTCTCCTTTGAGTTCCCGACCGAATCGCTGGCAACAAAGGATAAGGGTTGCGCTCGTTGCGGGACTTAACCCAACATTTCACAACACGAGCTGACGACAGCCATGCAGCACCTGTCTCACGGTTCCCGAAGGCACTAAGCTATCTCTAGCAAATTCCGTGGATGTCAAGAGTAGGTAAGGTTCTTCGCGTTGCATCGAATTAAACCACATGCTCCACCGCTTGTGCGGGCCCCCGTCAATTCATTTGAGTTTTAACCTTGCGGCCGTACTCCCCAGGCGGTCGATTTAACGCGTTAGCTCCGGAAGCCACGCCTCAAGGGCACAACCTCCAAATCGACATCGTTTACAGCGTGGACTACCAGGGTATCTAATCCTGTTTGCTCCCCACGCTTTCGCACCTGAGCGTCAGTCTTTGTCCAGGGGGCCGCCTTCGCCACCGGTATTCCTCCAGATCTCTACGCATTTCACCGCTACACCTGGAATTCTACCCCCCTCTACAAGACTCTAGCTTGCCAGTTTCAAATGCAGTTCCCAAGTTAAGCTCGGGGATTTCACATCTGACTTAACAAACCGCCTGCGTGCGCTTTACGCCCAGTAATTCCGATTAACGCTTGCACCCTCCGTATTACCGCGGCTGCTGGCACGGAGTTAGCCGGTGCTTCTTCTGCGAGTAACGTCAATGAACAGTGCTATTAACACTGAACCCTTCCTCCTCGCTGAAAGTGCTTTACAACCCGAAGGCCTTCTTCACACACGCGGCATGGCTGCATCAGGCTTGCGCCCATTGTGCAATATTCCCCACTGCTGCCTCCCGTAGGAGTCTGGACCGTGTCTCAGTTCCAGTGTGGCTGGTCATCCTCTCAGACCAGCTAGGGATCGTCGCCTAGGTGAGCCATTACCCCACCTACTAGCTAATCCCATCTGGGCACATCCGATGGTGTGAGGCCCGAAGGTCCCCCACTTTGGTCTTGCGACGTTATGCGGTATTAGCCACCGTTTCCAGTAGTTATCCCCCTCCATCGGGCAGTTTCCCAGACATTACTCACCCGTCCGCCGCTCGTCACCCAGGGAGCAAGCTCCCCTGTGCTACCGCTCGACTTGCATGTGTTAGGCCTGCCGCCAGCGTTCAATCTGAGCCATGATCAAACTCTTCAATTAAAAGCTTGATTTGCTTCAACTCGTGAAGCGATGCTCGAAAATTAACTTTCGTAATAATTCATTCGCATGAATTACTGCTTGGTCACTCTTCAAGACTTGATATTTTTTTGCTGCCTAAGCAGCTGGATATCGTCTTGTGAGTGCCCACACAGATTGTCTGATAAATTGTTAAAGAGCGTTGGTTACCGGAAACTTTCACGGTAACGCGGGAGGCAGATAATACGCTTTCCCGCTGAAGAGTCAAGCCATTTTCTTATTAAGAAGTGGTGTTTTCACCGGCTTGCTGCTTCCTGCCTGGGCAACCTGCTTTGCTATAAAGAAGTCGTTGTTCCCGGTCAGTGGAGGCGCATTATAGGGCGTTCTAAAAACACCGCAACCCCTAATTTAAAAAAATGTTTCAAATGAGCAAATAACAACCAAAAACACCATTTAAGGATGTTTTATAGGCTGTAAAGTGAGACTTTAGGGACCTGAAGAAAGCAAATACTGGGCAAAGTTGGATAAAGACACAATATAGAGGGGCGCTAAAAAACGCCCCTTTGCATAGTTACAAACAGCGGCGATGTTTATTGTTTGGCAACAATGTGATCGTTTTCAGCATCCAACGTCACCGGTTTGCCAGGAATTAGCTTGCCGGACAGGATTTGCTGCGCCAACGGATTTTCGATTTCCTGTTGGATAGCTCGCTTCAATGGCCGCGCCCCATAAACTGGGTCATAACCAGCCTTACCCAACAGCTCCAGCGCAGGTTCCGTAATACTAACTTCATATCCACGCTCTTCCAGACGTTTATAAAGACGTGCCAATTGGATCTTGGCAATTTGCGCAATGTGTTTCTGACCTAGCGGATGGAAAACCACTACTTCATCTATACGGTTGATGAATTCTGGACGGAAATGATGACTTACCATCTCCATGACCGATTCTTTCATCTGGGCATAGTTAACCTTGCCAAAGTGCTCTTGGATCATATCAGAGCCCAGGTTAGAGGTCATAATCACCACTGTATTGCGGAAATCAACGGTACGGCCTTGCCCATCGGTAAGACGCCCATCGTCCAACACTTGCAATAGAATGTTGAATACATCCGGATGTGCTTTTTCCACTTCATCGAGCAGGATCACTGAGTAAGGGCGGCGGCGAACAGCTTCTGTCAGATATCCCCCTTCTTCATAGCCGACATAGCCAGGAGGTGCTCCCACTAGGCGTGATACGGAATGTTTCTCCATAAACTCGGACATGTCGATTCGAACCATAGCATCGTCGCTATCGAACAAGAACGATGCCAACGCTTTACACAGTTCGGTTTTTCCTACCCCGGTAGGGCCAAGGAACAAGAAGGAACCGATCGGGCGATTAGGATCTGAAAGACCAGCACGGCTGCGACGAATAGCGTTAGACACCGCATTGACTGCCTCATTTTGGCCAATCACGCGTGAATGTAGTTCCTGCTCCAGGCGTAACAGTTTATCACGCTCGCCTTCCAGCATTCTGGCAACAGGTATGCCGGTCGCTTTCGCCAACACTTCTGCAATCTCGGCATCGGTAACACGGTTACGCAACAACTTCACCGTTTTGCCTTCAGCCTGCGTTGCCGCAGCAAGCTGTTTTTCCAACTCAGGGATTTTGCCATACTGAAGTTCAGACATACGCCCAAGGTCACCCACACGGCGTGCCTGTTCAAGCGTGATCTTGGCCTGCTCAAGCTCAGCTTTGATATTCTGAGTGCCGGAAAGAGAGGCTTTCTCTGCTTTCCATTCTTCTTCCAGCTCCGAATATTCCCGCTCTTTCTGATCTAATTCGTCGCTCAGCATTTCTAAACGTTTTTTACTGGCGTCATCCGATTCTTTATTTAGAGCCTGTTGCTCCAGCTTCAACTGAATGATACGGCGTTCCAGACGATCAAGAGACTCTGGTTTTGAATCCATCTGCATGCGGATACTAGATGCCGCTTCATCGATCAGGTCGATAGCTTTATCAGGCAGTTGGCGGTCAGAAATATAACGGTGCGAGAGAGTCGCCGCAGCCACAATCGCCGGGTCAGTAATCTGCACATGGTGATGCAGTTCATAGCGTTCTTTCAAGCCACGTAAAATAGCAATGGTATCTTCAACGCTCGGTTCCGCTACGTAGACTTTCTGGAAACGGCGCTCTAACGCAGCATCCTTCTCTATATACTGACGATATTCGTTTAGTGTGGTCGCGCCGACGCAGTGCAGCTCACCACGTGCAAGCGCTGGTTTGAGCATGTTGCCGGCATCCATCGCTCCGTCAGCTTTACCGGCACCTACCATGGTGTGCAACTCATCAATGAACAGAATGACACTGCCTTCCTGTTTGGAGAGGTCGTTCAGTACCCCTTTTAAACGTTCTTCAAACTCCCCACGATATTTTGCTCCAGCAATCAACGCGCCCATATCAAGGGAAAGAACTCGCTTATGTTTCAGCCCTTCGGGCACTTCACCATTAATAATGCGTTGTGCCAAACCTTCAACAATGGCGGTCTTACCGACCCCTGGCTCACCAATCAGTACCGGGTTGTTTTTGGTCCGACGTTGCAGTACCTGAATGGTTCGACGGATCTCTTCATCACGGCCAATCACCGGATCGAGTTTGCCCTGTTCGGCACGCTCGGTAAGGTCGATAGTGTATTTTTTCAATGCCTGACGCTGATCTTCAGCACCTTGATCATCCACGTTTTCACCACCCCGCATTTGTTCAATGGCCTTGGAGACTTTTTCTGCCGATGCACCCGCCGCTTTCAACAGGTCGGTCAAGCTACCGCGATCTTCAAGCACCGCCAGCACAAACAGTTCGGAAGAAATAAACTTATCCGCGCGCTTTTGCGCCAGCTTGTCGCACAGATTGAGTACACGAACCAGTTCATGGGAAGGTTGAACATCACCACCAGTGCCTTCAACTTGCGGTAGACGAGCCAGTGCCTGCTCGATATCTGTGCGAACACGCGTAGCGTCGATCCCGGCGGATGTCAGTAATGGACGAACCGTACCCCCTTCCTGATTGAGCAAAGCGCTCATCAGATGTAACGGTTCAATAAATTGGTTGTCGCGCCCAAGGGCTGAGGATTGGGCATCGGCGAGGGCAAGCTGGAATTTGTTAGTAAGACGATCCAGACGCATAACACCTCCGATATAGGTCAAAATTGCTACTGGAGATTAAATGAGGTCATCCCTCAAATTTTCAAGGTTATCTCGACACTATATTATAAGTACCACGTCATGCATCTGTGGATCGTCCTAAGGCAGTAGGTTATATCACCCAGATCAAACTTGCCAGACGTCCGGTTAATCCATCGCGTCGATAGGAGAAAAAATGACTCATTTGAGTCACAGTGCAGTGTTCTCCGCCATAAATGGCGGAAATACCTGCCCGCTGCAAACGCTGACGTGCCAAAAGATAGATATCTGAGAGAAACTTTTCGCCATGAGGAATAAACGCATCATCAGCAGTAGTGTCTGCAATGATAAAGGCATCCCGTACTTCTGCACCAACTTCAAACTGATGTGGACCAATGGCTGGGCCAAGCCAAGCAGTTATTTTATCTGGCGCGGCAGTAAAACGTGCAACGGTATTTTCCAATACGCCATTGCTTAACCCCCGCCAACCAGCATGAGCGGCTGCGACTTCATCGCCCGTTTGTGAAGCAAACAATACGGGTAAACAATCAGCAGTCATTACTGCACAGACTAGCCCCGAAACATTAGTATAAACCGCATCGGCCCGCAAATCTGTGGGGATTTGCCCATCTAGAGTCAGAACCTTTGTGCCATGCACTTGCTCAAGCCAGACCGGCATCTTTGGCAAACCCGCTTTTTCTACCAGCAATTGACGATTACGCTCGACAGCTTGTGCATCGTCACCCACATGAGCTCCTAGGTTAAACGAATCGTAAGGTGGCAAACTGACGCCGCCATGACGAGTGGTGCTATAGGCTTTAATTCCCGCAGGCAGCGGCCAATCAGGTAGAATAAGCGCGTTCATTACTAATCCATTTGATCTTTGAATTCTTCAGTATCCGCTTTTAGCGCATCAATCAGTTTAACCATATCCTGCGGCAATGGCGCATGCCATTCCATCTGAATGCCACTGATAGGATGATAAAGGCGCAACATGGTAGCGTGCAGAGCCTGACGATCAAAACCGCGCAACGTATTGATAAACGCATCAGAAGCGCCCTTCGGTGGGCGTGGGCGGCCACCATAGAGTGGATCTCCTACCAATGGATGATTAATGTGTGCCATATGTACGCGGATCTGGTGCGTACGGCCGGTCTCCAGACGTAGACGCAAGCGAGTGTGTGCGCGGAAATGTTCCATGATACGGTAATGGGTAACCGCAGGTTTGCCCATCGGGTGCACAGCCATATGAGTTCGCTTGGTAGAGTGGCGCGCTATCGGTTCTTCTACTGTACCGCCAGCTGTCATTGTACCGATCGCCACAGCTTCATATTCACGGGTAATATCACGTGCCTGGAGCGCTTCTACTAGTCTGGTTTGAGCTGGAACGGTTTTTGCTACCACCATAAGGCCGGTAGTATCTTTATCCAGACGATGGACTATACCTGCACGCGGCACATCAGCAATAGCCGGGAAGTGGTGTAATAATGCATTCAATACTGTGCCATCTGGGTTACCTGCCCCTGGGTGTACAACCAGATCACGAGGTTTGTTGATCACCATAATATCGGCATCTTCATAGACGATATCCAGTGCAATATCCTGAGCTTCCCAACGGTCCTCTTCTTCTATCAGGGCATCAATGGCGACTGTTTCTCCCCCTAGCACCTTCTCTTTCGGCTTGTTTACCGTTCTGCCATTGACCAGAACCCGATCTTCAAGGATCCAATCTTTTATACGCGATCGTGAATAATCAGGGAACAATTCGGCCAAAGCTTGATCTAAACGTTGTCCGAGTTGAGTTTCGGCCACCGTTGCGGTGAGTTGTAATTGTTGTGCCATATGCAGCTTCTTCGTTAACGTTGGGTTTCACGGCGATGCCGTTTAATATATTGTGTTATTGTAAATGGTCTTTTGTCGGGAGCTTAACGGACAGTCTCCTGAAATAACACCCTGAGGATAATCAAAACGTCATGACGCGTATGAAATATCTGGTGGCGGCAGCCACATTGAGCCTGGCGCTGGCAGGTTGCTCCACATCCAAAGATGTAGTTCCCGACAGCCCGCCTGCGGAAATCTACGCTACTGCACAGCAAAAACTGCAGGACGGTAACTTTAAGGGCGCGATTACGCAACTTGAAGCGTTAGATAACCGCTATCCATTTGGGCCGTACTCTCAACAGGTCCAGTTGGATCTGATTTATGCCTACTATAAATCTGCCGATTTACCGCTGGCGCAAGCCTCTATCGATCGCTTTATGCGCTTGAATCCAACACATCCGAACATCGATTACGTCCTGTACATGCGTGGTCTGACGGATATGGCACTGGATGATAGCGCGTTGCAGGGCTTCTTTGGAGTTGACCGTTCTGACCGGGACCCGCAATTTGCTCGTTCAGCATTCCGCGACTTCAGTCAGTTGATTCAGCAGTATCCGAACAGCCAGTATGCGACTGATGCTTACAAACGTCTGGTATTTCTGAAGGACCGTTTGTCGAAGTATGAGCTTTCAGTGGTGGAATACTACACTAAACGTGGTGCCTACGTCGCGGTCGTTAATCGTGTTGAGCAGATGATGCGAGAATTCCCGGATACTAAAGCAACCCGCGATGCACTTCCGCTGATGGAAAACGCCTATCGGCAACTACAATTGAATGCTCAAGCCGACAAAGTAGCGAAAATTATCGCAGCTAACCCGTCTTAAGCAGTGTATGACACGATGTACAATACAAAACGGCAGCTCAAGCTGCCGTTTTCATTTGCCGTAAACTCAATGGTGCTTGAATAAATGCACAATAAAAAACACGGCGTTAGTGAGAATTAACCCTCTCGTTAACCTAACGATAATGCGCGATTTACTGCATAGACTCAAGCGTTAGATGAAAGTTTCAGATGTTAAATCACAGATTAAGTTAACCATACAAAAAGTGAAAAAAATAAGTCATTTCTCTCACGCATTTCAGCCAAAAGCGGGGTATGCTAAATCTATACAAGACGGAAAGACTGAGAGAGGTAGGTTATATGACAATCAACATTACCAGCAAACAAATGGATATTACCCCCGCAATCCGTAGCCACGTCGAAGACCGTCTCACCAAACTGGATAAATGGCAGGCACAACTGATTAACCCACACATTGTTTTATCTAAAGAGCCTAAAGGGTTTTCTGCAGACGCAACCATTACCACACCTAACGGCCCACTGATCGCTAACGCAAAACATGAAGACCTGTACGCTGCTGTTAATGAATTAATCGCCAAGCTTGAACGGCAGTTGAACAAAGTACAGCATAAAAGTGAAGCACGCCGCGCATATGCCAGTGTGAAAGACATGGCTCCAGAAGTGATACCCGAAGAGGAATAACCCAGTATCCGATTGTTTTGCATTAAACGCGCCCTTCGGCGCGTTTAATGTTGGCAGTTTTTATTGACAGAAAGAAAAGCCGGCGGTTACTTTAAAGCTTGGTTAACCCATTTTTGGACAGTTATGAGCCACAAACCGTTCTTCTTCGCATTCTTTTTTACCTTCCCCTGACTGGGAGGCGTTTCGTCGTGTGATAAAGAATGCGAAGACGAACACTAAAGCCTCCCGGAACAGGAGGCTTTTTTTATGACCATTTGACAACATTACCCTATAGACTTCACGTCGCAGCCTAACGGCCAACTCTCGAAAATAAGTGAGTTAATTGTCTGATGTAACAACGCTGCAGCTTGAAAGACGATGGAATATAAAAATACAAGGCAAAGCTGATTATGACTGATAACCCGTTACTCGTGCTACGCGAACGCATCAGCACACTAGATATGAAATTGTTGGCCCTACTGGCTGAACGCCGTGAACTAGCGGTGGAAGTGGGTAAAACCAAACTCCATTCACACCGTCCGATCCGCGATAAAGAGCGTGAGCGTGATCTACTGAACGCACTGATCACCGCAGCAAAACCTTATGATCTCGATGGATTTTACATCACTCGCCTATTCCAACTGATTATAGAAGATTCCGTTCTCACCCAGCAGGCCCTGCTACAGCATCAACTTAATAGCATTAGCCAACATTCTGCTCGCATCGCTTTCCTTGGGCCAAAAGGTTCTTACTCTCATCTAGCAGCACGCCAATACGCCGCTCGTCACTTCGATCAGTTAATCGAATGTGGTTGCCAGAAATTCCAGGACATCTTCACTCAAGTTGAAACGGGTCAGGCGGATTACGCTATTTTACCTATCGAAAACACAAGCTCAGGCTCAATTAATGATGTGTATGACCTGTTACAACATACCAGTCTTTCGATCGTAGGTGAGCTTACTCTGCCAATCGATCACTGTGTGTTGGTAACAGGTGCAACAGATCTGAGCCAGATCGACGTTGTCTACAGTCATCCGCAACCTTTCCAGCAATGCAGTCAATTCATTAATCGTTACCCACATTGGAAAATTGAGTATTGCGAAAGTACCGCAGCCGCAATGGAGAAAGTCGCCGAATTAAAATCGCCAAAAGCGGCAGCATTAGGCAGCGAGGCCGGTGGCGCGTTATACAACCTACAGGTTTTGGAACACAATCTGGCTAATCAGCAGCAGAACATTACCCGCTTCATCATACTGGCACGCAAAGCCATTGACGTTTCCGAACAGGTTCCAGCCAAAACCACATTGATTATGGCAACTGGTCAGCAATCAGGTGCCCTGGTTGAAGCATTATTAGTGCTGCGTGACAATGGCATTATCATGACCAAACTGGAGTCACGCCCGATCAATGGCAACCCGTGGGAGGAGATGTTTTACATCGATGTCCAAGCTAACCTGCGTTCTGATGCGATGACGAAGGCGCTTAAAGGTTTAGCTCCCATCACCCGTTCACTGAAAGTTTTGGGATGTTATCCAAGCGAAAACGTTGTACCCGTTGATCCGTCTTAGCAAGTAAAAAGGGTTCGACATTGTCGAACCCAATACTAGGCTGTGTCCCTTAACTGTACGCGAGCGCCGCTGGCGGTCATTTGCGCGCAGAGCAAGGCGTGAGCCGCGAGGTTGGGTGGACCCAATAAGCTGGGAACAACGCAGCAATGCACGCCAATGGCATCAGCCCGTAGGGGCTGCGACGGCACCACACACAGCCTAGACTCTTTAATTAACTGTGATCACCTGGCATCAACGACGCTCAAGATTCCATACTGGTGCGTTATTGGCGGCTGTCGTTCGCTTGCAACAGCAATGAACGGCTTTCAACGAGGAAACGCTGAGCGTAATCACCGAACCAGTGTTCAACCTTCTGGAAACTTTGGATAAATGCCTGTTTATCGCCCTGTTCCAGCAGTTTGATCGCCTCACCAAAACGTTGATAATAACGTTTTATCAGGCGAATATTTTCATCAGAGGACATAATGATATCCGCGTATAACTGCGGATCCTGAGCAAATAAGCGGCCTACCATTGCCAGTTCCAGCCGGTAAATCGGTGAAGACAGTGTCAGCAATTGTTCCAACTGCACATTTTCTTCCGCCAGATGCAAACCATAGGCAAAAGTGGCAAAGTGACGTAACGCTTGAATAAAGGCCATATTCTGATCGTGTTCAACAGCGCTGATGCGATGCAACCGCGCGCCCCACACTTGCAATTGTTCTAGTAACCACCGATAGGCTTCAGGCTGGCGACCATCACAATACACGACGACCTGTTTGGCAACGCTACCAACATCAGGACCAAACATAGGGTGCAACCCAAGTACCGGGCCACCATGCCTTGCCAACATCGCCTGCAATGGACGATTTTTTACCGAAGCCAGATCGACCAAAATGCAGTCCTCCGGCAGAGTCGGCAGTTGGTTTATCACCTGTTCTGTAACATGTATGGGGACACTAACAATCACCATACCAGCATCTGCGAGTAACTCATCAGCCTGTGGCCAGTCTTCCTGATCAAGTACCTTTACCTGGTAACCAGAAAGCGTCAGCAACCGATTGAATAGCCGCCCCATCTGCCCTTTACCACCAATAATAACCACAGGACGCAGTTGCGGACACAACGTCTTAAAACCTTTGTCATTCTCGCTGGTATATGACTCGCGCATTACGCGTCGCAGCACGTCTTCGATCAAATCTGGCGAAACACCAAGGCCTTCAGCTTCTTTGCGACGAGAGGCCAGCATTGCAGCCTCTCGTTCAGGAACATAGACCGGCAACCCATAGTGGCTTTTGACTTCTCCTACCTCTGCCACCAATGCCAAGCGCTTTGCCAATAATGCTAATAGAGCTTTATCTACTTCATCAATTTGATCGCGTAGTGCGGTCAGTTCAGCCACCATAGCTTACTACTCTCCAGTGCGTGCCATCAGCGCCGCACCAAGTTCCTGGTGCATTTGGCGCAACAGAGTCTCTGTGCTTTCCCAGTTGATACAGGCATCCGTCACAGAAACGCCGTAACGCATCTCTGCACGGGGCTGCTCAGAAGACTGGCTACCCTCATTCAGATGGCTCTCCAGCATGATACCTGTGATCGAACGGTTACCTGCCTTAATCTGCTCTACCACAGATTCAGCAACAGCAGGCTGACGACGATAATCTTTATTAGAGTTACCATGGCTGCAATCTATCATCAAGGAAGGATGAAGTCCTGCTGCCTGCATCTGTTTTTCACACGCCGCAACGTGTTCTACACTGTAGTTCGGTGTCTTTCCTCCGCGGAGGATCACATGCCCATCTGGATTACCCTGGGTTTGCAACAGGCAAACCTGCCCAGACTGGTTAATACCGACAAAACGATGCGACATTGACGCGGCACGCATAGCATTAATCGCAGTTCCAAGGCTACCATCGGTACCATTCTTGAAACCTACTGGCATTGAGAGGCCTGAAGCCATTTCGCGGTGCGTTTGAGATTCTGTTGTACGGGCCCCGATCGCAGACCAACTGAACAGATCGCCCAGATATTGAGGGCTGTTAGGATCCAATGCTTCAGTCGCCAGCGGTAATCCCATACCAACCAGATCCAACAGTAAGCGGCGTGCAATGTGTAAACCGGCCTCGACATCAAACGAACCGTCCATATAAGGATCGTTGATCAGCCCTTTCCAACCCACAGTCGTTCTTGGCTTTTCAAAATAGACACGCATAACGATATACAGCTGATCACTCAATTCATCCGACAACGTCTTCAGACGACGTGCGTAATCTAGCGCAGCATCAGGGTCATGAATCGAACACGGCCCACAAACCACCAGCAGGCGATGATCTTGCCCTTTGAGAATATTGGCAATTGTTTGACGGGCAGCCGCAATTTCACTTTCATCGCGAATACTTAACGGAAACTGTTGCTTTAGCTCTTCCGGAGTGATCAGAACCTGTTCTGCACTGATATGTACGTTGTTGAGCACGTCTTTTTGCATGATGCTGCTTCCTGTCTTTAGCTGTTATGCGTGAGCGTTGTTAGAACATTGAGTGTTGTAGATTAATACACTACCATATATTGTAAATTTTTAAATCCATTCTTTGTAAATAAAAAATTACTATTTAAATAAAAATGACAACCGGATAGTTGAATTATAACAATACAATGATTTAATTAATAAAAAATAAATTGGCTTACCAATGGCTCGTTGAAAGCCTCATTGTTTTTTGTAAACCTTTTGATACAAACATATTATCAATGAGAGTTAAAAGCCATTACAGCGGATAAAATTCTGGCTTCAAGGTAAAGTCCCTTACCTGAGAGCTTCAAGTTCCTTAGGGCGGATGCAGCTATGATACATTGCACTTCAGGTCAACTTTCTTCATTTTCGGGCAAGAAAAAGTATATTTTTCGTTCACATTAATTCAACAACATATCAAGAGGCGTTAATGTTCAAACAAGGAGATTTGATCTTTACACAAATTGGCTCCGCCTCAAACGCAATATCGGCAGTTACAGAAGGGTACCGTGGAGCCCGGGTAAATCATGTCGGGGTGATTGTAGTGAATAACAGAGGGACTTTCGTACTCGAAGCGTTTCCTCCAGAGGTTCGTGTTACCAGCCTATCCGTTTTCCTGCGGCGCTCAGAATTCAAGTTTGGAAAACCCAGATATATCCTGACTCGGCTGCATCGACAATTCCGCTCTCTTATTCCTAACGCTATTCAATATGGCCTTGAGCAGCGAAATAGACCTTACGACCAGCTCTATCTCACCGAAACTTCAGCGTTGTATTGCAGTGAACTTATCGTGGATATGTTCAGGTATGCTAACGGAGGAAATGAATTTTTTGTCGAACAGCCAATGAGTTTTCATGACCCAGCATCTGGAAAAATCCTTCCAGTCTGGATCGAATACTATGCGAAATTTGGTATGAATGTGCCACAGGGGCAACCTGGCTCAAATCCTGGCTCAATCAGTAAAGACGAGCGCCTGAGTATCATCGAAATTCAAGGCCCTCCTAGCGGGTATATCTAGGCTTTGTACCTTTGCCATCAAACTGAAAATTTTAACATGCTTCGTATCTCAAAACGTGCAGTATGGCCAGTTTGTATCACAACATAAAAAGGGGATCACCATAACGGTAATCCCCTGATAACTATTAACTTTTGGATGCAGCGCTAGCTGTATCTTAGTTAAGACGCTCTTTGATACGAGCAGCCTTACCAGTACGCTCACGCAGGTAGTACAGTTTGGCTTGACGAACGGCACCACGACGCTTAACAGTAATGCTGTCGATTACTGGGGAGTGAGTCTGGAATACACGCTCAACACCTTCGCCGTTGGAAATCTTACGAACAGTGAATGCAGAGTGCAGACCGCGGTTACGAATAGCGATAACCACGCCCTCGAATGCCTGCAGACGCTTTTTACTACCTTCAACGACCCATACCTTAACTTCCACGGAATCACCCGGACGGAATGAAGGTACGTCTTGCTTCATCTGCTCTTGTTCAATTTGCTTAATAATGTTGCTCATAATATGTCTCTTACCCTAGGTAAACTGATATATCGGTCTCGTCGAGACAATGCTCAGACGTTTCCTTCATAGTCCTGTCGCTTGGCGTGATGTTCCCGTTGGAACTCAGCCAGCAACACCGCTTGCTCGTCAGTCAGAGCTAGGCTTTCTAGAAGTTCAGGTCTTCTAAGCCAGGTACGGCCCAGCGACTGCTTTAAGCGCCAGCGACGTATCTCGGCATGGTTGCCCGACAGCAAAACTGGCGGAACCTCCATCCCTTCCAACACCTCCGGGCGGGTATAGTGTGGACAGTCCAACAACCCATCAGCAAAGGAATCCTCTTCTGCTGAGGCCTGATGGCCCAGAACACCCGGTATAAAACGGGCGACTGAATCGATCAGAGTCATTGCCGGCAGTTCGCCACCGCTGAGTACGTAATCGCCGATTGACCATTCTTCATCAATTTCGGTTTGGATCACGCGCTCATCTATCCCTTCGTAACGGCCACAGACCAGAATCATCTTCTGATTAGCCGCCAGTTCGCACACACCAGCTTGATCCAGTTTGCGCCCCTGAGGTGACAGATAAATCACCTTTGCTCCCTCGCCTGCCGCTGCTTTCGCTGCATGAATAGCTTCCCGTAAAGGTTGCACCATCATCAGCATTCCCGGGCCACCGCCATAAGGGCGGTCATCCACGGTACGATGCCGGTCGTAGGTGAAGTCACGTGGACTCCAACACTGCACGCTCAGCAGGCCATTCTTTACTGCCCGGCTAGTTACCCCGTAGTCGGTGATCGCACGGAACATCTCAGGAAACAGGCTTACAATACCAATGAACACCAGCCAATCCCCATTGTGTTATTCCACTTGCTTCGACCATTTAATCCGGAGGTCAAAAACCAGGATCCCAATCTGCCTCAATAATTTTGGCAGCGAGATCGACTTTCTTGATAACCTGCCCATGAAGAAACGGAACTAACCGCTCCTTCATACCGAATGCATCTTTCAGGTTTGCTCGCACAACCATTACGTCGTTTGAACCGGTTTCCATCATATCAATGACTTTACCCAGCTCGTATCCAGAGGGGGTGACTACCTGGCAGCCCATTAGGTCTTTCCAGTAATAATCATCGCCTTCCAGAGGAGGCAACTGCTCGGAATTCACGACGATTTCGCAATTCGTCAGTAAATTCGCCGCATCCCGATCGTCAATACCTTTTATTTTGATGATCAGGTCCTGGCTGTGGCGCTTCCAGTCTTCCAGCTCAACAAGCTGCCATTGACCAGAACGCTGGATAAACCAAGGCTGATAGTCAAATATGCTTTCGGCGTTCTCGGTGGATGAAAATACTCTGAGCCAACCACGGATGCCGTAAGTAGACCCCATTTTACCGAGTACAATCGGCGTGATCGGTGCTACCGGTTTGAGTTGCTTGCTCATTGCCACCACCGCGACAGATTAAGCTGCTTTCTTAGCGTCTTTGATCAGCGCGTGAACGCGATCAGAAACGGTTGCACCCAGACCAACCCAGTGCTCAATACGGTCCAGATCCAGACGCAGAGCTTCAGCCTGACCAGATGCGATCGGGTTGAAAAAGCCTACACGCTCGATGAAACGCCCATCACGAGCATTACGACTGTCGGTCACTACTACTTGATAAAACGGACGCTTTTTAGCGCCGCCACGTGCCAAACGAATTGTTACCATAACATCCTCTTTAGTTAATAAAACAGCCGGGCCCCATTGAGGGACGGGGCCCGGTTGCAATATAAAAAGCCCAAAAATTTTACTCATTTTGGCGCAAAAAGCAATCTAAAGCGTCGATTGCCAAGAAATCGCTTTGCAGCCATCACACTTTCAGGCAGTTTTTACCACGAAGGGTAAATCAGCAAACCTGCCGCACGACCAATGCGGACAGATCTTAACGGCCTGGGAAGCCTGGCGGCATCATACCTTTCATGCCACGCAACATCTTCGCCATCCCGCCTTTTTTCATCTTTTTCATCATGCGTTGCATTTCGTCGAACTGTTTCAGTAAGCGGTTGACGTCCTGCACCTGCATACCCGCCCCCATGGCAATTCGACGTTTGCGCGAACCTTTGATTATTTCAGGTTTAGCGCGTTCTTTCAGTGTCATCGAATTGATGATCGCCTCCATACGCACCAGCACTTTATCGTCCATTTGTGATTTCACGTTATCTGGCAGTTGGCCCGCGCCAGGCAATTTGCTTAACATACTGGCCATGCCACCCATGTTGCGCATCTGTTTCAGTTGTTCAAGGAAATCGGTCAGATCGAAACCATCACCCTTCTTCAACTTGTTAGCCAACTTTTCCGCCTGCGCGCGGTCAACCTTGCTTTCGATATCTTCGATCAGTGACAGCACATCGCCCATGCCTAGAATACGTGAAGCGACGCGATCGGGATGGAAAGGTTCAAGTGCATCGGTTTTCTCACCCACACCGAGGAACTTGATTGGCTTACCAGTAATGTGACGAATCGATAAAGCCGCACCTCCGCGAGCATCACCATCAACCTTGGTTAACACCACGCCCGTCAGCGGTAGTGCTTCGTTGAAGGCTTTAGCGGTGTTAGCTGCATCCTGACCGGTCATAGCGTCTACGACAAACAGCGTTTCCACCGGCTTGAGCGCCGCATGTACCTGTTTGATCTCATCCATCATCGCTTCATCGACATGCAAACGGCCTGCGGTATCGACGATCAATACGTCATAAAACTTCAGCTTGGCCTGCTGCAATGCGCGATCAACAATCTCGATTGGTTTTTCTTTGATGTCTGACGGGAAGAAGTCAATACCAACGCCTTCAGCCAAGGTTTCCAACTGGCGGATCGCTGCAGGGCGATACACATCGGCTGATACCACCAAAATCTTTTTCTTCTGTTTTTCTTTCAAAAACTTACCGAGCTTGGCAACACTGGTGGTTTTCCCCGCCCCCTGTAACCCTGCCATCAACACGACTGCAGGTGGTTGGGCTGCCAGATTCAGCTCAGTGTTTATTTCACCCATCGCGGCAATCAGTTCGTTTTTGACGATCTTGACGAACTCCTGGCCTGGCGTCAGGCTTTTATTCACCTCATGACCAACCGCGCTCTCTTTTACGCGATTGATGAAGTCACGCACGACAGGTAGCGCAACATCCGCTTCCAGCAGTGCCATTCGTACTTCACGCAGAGTATCTTTAATATTTTCTTCTGTCAGCCGGCCACGGCCGCTGATATTGCGCAGAGTGCGCGATAATCGATCGGTTAAATTTTCAAACATCGTCTCATGCTCAACGTAAGAGTCAGGCCGCAGTGGCGACACAATTGCGGCGATTATAACACGAAGCTGCTACGATCTCTGCTTCAGCGTTGGAGATTGGTTGGAGTGGGACACGCTCGACGTTATACTGATACTCAAATTAACCATGCCGATGCGAAATAACGCTATGCCAGTTTTTTCTATTATGGCTCTGATGGCCTACCTGCTAAGCCTTGGACTGATCATTCCCAGTTTGTTGCGGAAGAATAGCGCATACCGTCAGTTGGCCCTTGTTTCAGCCGTTGTAGCACTGTTCTGTCATGCTATTGCGCTACAGCAGCGTATTTTTGATGTCAGTACTGGGCAAAATCTGAGTCTACTGAACATTGGCTCTACCGTCAGCCTAATCATCTGTTCGGTGATGACCTTCGTCGCCTCACGCGATCGTGGCTGGTTTCTGCTGCCGATTGTCTACAGTTTTGCGATGATAAACTTGGCATTTGCCAGCTTTCTGCCTGGTGAGTTTATTACCCATCTGGAAGCTAGCCCAGAGTTGATGGTCCATATTGGTCTGGCGCTATTCGCATACGCAACGTTAATTATCGCCACGCTTTATGCTCTGCAACTCGCCTGGCTTGATTACTTGCTCAAGCACAAAAAACTCAGCTTTAGTGCCGATATGCCACCACTAATGAGCATTGAACGTAAAATGTTCCACATCACTCAGATCGGCGTAGTGCTGTTAACGTTAACCTTGTGCACTGGCCTGCTCTATATGGATAACCTGTTCAGCAAAGAGAATGTACATAAAGCCGTGCTTTCTATTACTGCCTGGTTTGTCTACATCGTTTTGCTATGGGGACACTACCATGAAGGTTGGCGTGGTCGGCGCGTTGTCTGGTTCAGCTTCGCTGGCTCTTTTCTTCTCACGCTGGCCTACTTCGGTAGCCGCCTAATCCAAGAAGTCATGGTGCGCTAAAATAGAATCTAGCGTACCTGATCCCGGTTAGGTTTTTTCCCCCTTTATATAAGGAATACCGCGTTGGAGCACGTTTCGACAGGGACCCTCATTCTCATTTTGGTCATAATGATTGTGATATCGGCTTATTTTTCAGCTTCCGAAACCGGCATGATGGCGCTCAATCGCTACCGTCTCCGTCATTTGTCAAAACAAGGCAACCGAGGCGCACGCCGTGTGGAGAAGTTGATGCAAAAACCAGATCGGTTAATTGGCCTGGTACTGATCGGCAATAACCTGGTAAATATTTTGGCCTCCGCTCTGGCGACTATCGTTGGGATACGTCTGTATGGCGATATTGGCGTAGCGATTGCTACCGGTGTACTTACCTTTATCGTGCTGTTGTTTGCAGAAATATTACCGAAAACTTTTGCGGCACTCCATCCTGAACGCGTTGCGTTTCCCAGCAGTTTTCTACTGATACCCTTGCAGAAAATAATGTTCCCGTTTGTATGGGTCCTCAATAGCATCACTGCCCTGCTACTACGTGTTTTCGGTATCCATACTAATGTCCGTATCAGCGGCGCATTAAGCCAGGATGAGCTGCGAACCATTGTGAACGAATCCCAATCACAGATCTCACGCCGCAATCAAGACATGTTGATTTCGGTACTTGACCTGGAAAAAGTGACGGTAGACGACATCATGGTGCCGCGCAACGAGATCGTCGGTATTGATATCAACGCTGAGTGGAAGTCGATCATGCGCCAACTTACACATTCTCCACATGGTCGCATCGTGCTTTATCGTGACTCTCTGGATGACGCCATCGGTATGTTGCGAGTACGTGAAGCCTACCGTCTGATGACCGAGAAAAAAGAGTTCAACAAAGAGAATCTGCTGCGTGCTGCTGACGAAATCTACTTTGTACCGGAAGGTACCTCACTCAATGTGCAATTGATAAAATTCCAGCGTAACAAAGAAAAAGTTGGCATCGTAGTGGATGAATACGGAGATATCCAAGGCTTGGTCACGGTAGAAGATATCCTTGAAGAGATCGTGGGTGACTTTACAACCTCAATGTCACCAACGCTGGCAGAAGAGGTCAATCCACAGAGCGACGGTTCGGTATTGATCGACGGCACAGCCAACGTCCGTGAAGTGAATAAAGCATTCAACTGGACATTACCCGCCACTGAAGCTCGAACAGTCAACGGTATGATACTGGAAGAGCTGGAAGATATTCCAAGTACAGGGACGAGAGTGCGCATCAATCACTACGACATCGATATCATCGACGTGCAGGACAATATGATCAAACAGGTACGGGTCACGCCTATAAAGTCATTACAGGCTAGTTTGCAAAACCGTTAAGCCCGATACAAAAGAAAAAGACGCGAATATCGCGTCTTTATTGTTACTGAGCTTCGCATTGAAACCTGGCAGTGTCTCTTAATTGCAGGTAAATACCGCTGAAGGTCATTTACGTCGGACAAAGCGTGAAAACAACGTGGTGCGTACCAAATCTCTACAGTGCGCCCAGATTGCCACAGCTTGAAGGAACGCGCTTCCCATAGGCCGCCGCAACGTGAAATCACTTGGGTATAGCGCTATTTCGTCACAGCTGCGTAATTACTTCAAAAATTTTTCCGATTCAAGGAAACCTTTTGTAACCCAGTGAGTCTTAATGTAGGAAAGACGCGCATATTGTTATCATCATCCCTGCTATTAGAGATGCATATTTGGCCACATTGATGTGGCCTTTTTCTTTTTCAACTCCCGCCATTTTCCTTCAGGAATTCATCAAAGCTTAACGTATCGCTGGCCTCGATATCACGCTGACGCTGCCACGAATCTTTCTGTTCCTGTTCCAATTGCTCTTCGGTCAGAATTTCCAATGGACCTTCCATCAGCATCTTGCGGTATTGCTCGGCAAGTTCCAAGCCCACGCTGCCAGCACCTTCTGCTTTCATCATCTTAAGGATCCGGGCGGAAAACGTCAGCTCTGGATCGTCAAATGCTGCGACCAACTCATCACACACTTGTTGATACTGATGATTACCTGCATCGCTATCAAGCACTTCAGCAACCCGTTTTAAATCAGCAAACAGTGCTTTGCCGACCCTATCCAATGGTTCGCGGCTATCATCACAGCCGATACCGATAGTTTGACCTGGTTTTCGCCCTTCCAGGATCACGCGATTCCAATTTTTCCGAGTACAAAGCAGTTCATCACTACTCATTTCAGGCGCATCAGCCAGCACACACCATACCAAGAATAGGTCCAGGAAACGTGCCTGTACCGCATCCACACCAATCGGCGAGAACGGGTTAATATCCAACGAACGCACTTCAATATACTCAATCCCGCCCCGTAACAACGCATCTGACGGTGATTCACCGCTGTTGGTCACCCGTTTTGGCCGAATGGGGGCATAGAGTTCGTTTTCGATCTGCAACACGTTACTGTTCAGTTGCAGGTAGCGATCCCCCTCTTTCACGCTCAACTTGGCATACTCTTCCGAAGGCGTAGCAATAGCGCGTTTCAACCCTTTGACATAACTCTGTAAATCATTAAAAGTAATACCCAGATTGCTTTGTGATTTGTTGGTATAGCCAAGATCACTCAGGCGCAGCGAAGTAGCATAGGGTAGGTAACACATTCCCTGCTCGTTCCGCTCAAACGGCAACGATGTTTCTCTCCCTTTCAAGAAAGAAGAACAAATTGCCGGTGAGGCACCAAACAGATAGGGGATCACCCAACCAAAGCGATAATAGTTGCGGATCAGGCGGAAATACCCCGCAGAGATCTGCTCCTTACCACTTTCAGCGTCTTTAACGCCCGCCCATGCCTGCCAGAATTCCAAAGGCAAGGAGAAATTGTAATGCACACCCGAAATAGTCTGCATCAACGCGCCGTAACGGTTCTTTAGTCCTTCACGGTAAAGCGTTTTCATCCGGCCAATGTTAGATGTGCCAAACTGTGCCAGTTCAATATCCTGCTCACTCTCAATGAAGCATGGCATGCTTAGCGGCCACATGCGCTCATCATCGAGATTGCGCGTAACATGGCGATGTATGTCACGCAAAAACATCAGCAAGTGATCGATGTTGTCATCAACCGGCGTAATAAACTCTAAAAGCGCCTCGGCAAAGTCTGTAGTAATCCAATGATGCGTTAATGCGGCACCCAATTTTTTGGGGTGCCCCGTGCTGGCGAGCTTACCATCAGCGGTAACACGTAATGTTTCCCGCTCAATACCGCGCCTGATCCCTTTTAATGCATAAGGGTGAGCTTCCAACCAAGAAAGCGCTTGTGATACGTCCGGGATCAAATTGACCTCCCGCTTCTAAAAATCGATAACTCGTAAGCATACTGAATCTGCGTTCAAGTGAATATTAAGTTATATTCACTTGGCTATTGCCACCAGGCAAGTCCCTGCAGCGTCATCATCGTCAGTATGATGTAACGCAATGCCTTTCCAACACACAGAAACACTGCAACGGAGCCCCATGGCATACGCAACCAGCCTGCCAACACGCACAACAAATCGCCAATAACCGGCACCCAACTGAACAGCAGCGCAGCCGGGCCAAAACGTTTTAACCAACCAAGAGCCGTTTCCAATCCTCGTTGCGGTTTCAACGCCGGTAACAGGCGCCCGATAATAACATTGGTCAACCCACCTAGAGTATTTCCCAACGTTGCAGCCAGCACCAGCAAACCTGGTGAAACACTGCTTTTAGCCAACAGAGCAACCAACACGATTTCTGAATTGCCTGGTAAAAGTGTAGCACTGAGGAAACTACTACCAAATAACGACATGACTGCCAGCGTACTGATCACAGCTTTCGGACATCCACCACGGCCATATTGGCACGGATAGCAGCCTGAATGCCGAAGTCTGCATCTTCGAAAACTACGCAGTTTTCTGGCGCTACATTGATCAGTTCAGCACAGCGTAAGAAAGTGTCCGGTTCAGGCTTATGCCGTTGAACATCGTCAGCGCCGACAATCACATCAAAACATTGGAACAACCCTAAATGACGAAGCAGCCTTTCCGCCATACGGTGCTCACTCCCCGTTCCCACAGCCATAGGACGACGACCGTGATAAGACTTTACCACCTCAACCAGCGGTAATGGTCGGACACTGTCCAACAGCATTTCTTCAACCGCACGGGTTTTCTCAGCAGCAAGATAGTAAGGATCAAGATCGGTTTGATGTGAAGCAATGATCGCTTGGGCAATCCGCCAGGTTGGTGAACCGTTCAGAGACACTATGGCTGTTTCATCAAACTTCATGCCATAACGCGCCAGAACTTCATGCCACGCTTTGCGATGCGTCGGCTCGGTGTCCAGAATGGTGCCATCCATGTCGAAAATAAGACCTTGGTAGCGATCGTACATCGTTACTCCATGATCATTGAGGAAAGAGAGTCACTTTAACGTAAAGCTGGAAGGTTGTCGCTGTTCGAACAATGCGGAACATTACGAACTGAGGTGCAGTTTAAGGGATTTGAAAGCTACTCCACCACACAAAGCGGTTTTTCCGAGGATAGAGCACATAAATAATACAACTCACTACACACACTCTGCGAACCGTTGCTAAAGCAATGTCATCACACCAACTCCAGCTTAAAAGCGTTCATTTAATTGAAAAATAGATAGATTTATAACATCAATAATCTATTTTCATCCGGTATGGAAATTTAACGTTTGGTAACTATTTTTTCTGAGTTGTGACATAAATTGCATCAACCGAACCTATTTACTAGTACATATATTGGCGGCAATTAAAACGTAAATTCATCAATTCGAATGGGTTCAGGCTGTGTCCCTTAATTGCCTGTGGTGCGATCGTAGACCCCACAATCCGTTATCAGGGCGAAGGGCAAGATGCTCTTTGTACAAACCCGATAGAACTTTGGGTCCGTCCCCTCAAGGCTTGGGCCATTCGAACATATTACTGTATTGCTGACATGCAGCAATTAAGGAACACAGCCTAATAAGTAATCGCCTATTGGGAACAAACTATTGCAGTTCAAGTACAACACGTATTCCACACTTTTTCAGGACAACAAGACACATGTCGAATATCTCCAGTTCTTATAATCGTTTGCTTTCTTTAGATGTTCTAAGAGGTATGACAATCGCAGGAATGATTCTGGTCAATAACCCTGGCTCCTGGAGCTACGTTTATACTCCGCTCGGACATGCCTCTTGGCACGGGCTAACACCCACCGATCTGGTTTTCCCGTTCTTCATGTTCATTATGGGTATTTCTACTTATATTTCTTTGGAGAAAAGTAAGTTCTCCGCCAGCGCGCCGACCATAACCAAAATTTTAACCCGTACACTGGTTATCTTTATGATTGGATTGTTGATTGCATGGTTCGCCCTTTTTCTCAGGACATCCTACAAGCTTACCGCTGAAGGAGTTGAATTCTGGCAACGCATGGGGCCATCACTGTGGAATTTTGAACACATCCGTATTTTGGGCGTCATGCAACGATTGGCTATCTGTTACGCAGCCACGGCAATAATTGCACTCGTGGTCAACCACAAATACATCCCGCATATCATTATCACACTCCTGCTAGGATATTTTGCCATTTTGCTCGCGGGTAATGGGTTTGAACAAAGTGAGCAAAATATTATTTCGCGGCTCGACCAAGCCGTTCTCGGCGTTAATCATATGTACAAAGATGCCGGGCTGGCGATTGACCCTGAAGGCTTGCTAAGCACACTCCCGGCTATCGCCCATGTGCTGCTAGGTTTTTATTGCGGCAAAATACTCTCACGAACTAGGGATACTGCACAGAAAGTACAAGCATTATTTATTATCGGCACCAGCCTGACCTTCATTGGCTTTTTACTCAGCTACGGTTGCCCAATTAATAAAAAAATATGGTCACCCACTTTCGTCCTAGTGACTTGTGGTCTAGCTGCTTCTTTCCTGGCGTTACTCATGTGGATTATTGATATCAAGGGCAAGATAACCTGGTCTCGGCCTTTTGAAGCGTTAGGCATTAATCCGTTATTTATCTACGTCAATGCGGCCTTTCTTTCTTTACTGCTAAATACCATCCCGTTTGGCAACTACGATTCGTTAGTCACGATCCACCAATATATCTACGAAGGGGTGTTAAGGCCTGTGTTAGGTGACTATCCGAGTTCAGTGGTATACGCCCTGCTATTCCTCTACGTCAACTGTTCTATAAGTTCAATGCTTTACCGCAGACAAATCTATATCAAAATCTGACCGTTTCAATCAGCGTAGATTCGTATCATACAGCTAAATTAGCCATGTGAAATGATGACCGAAACAGAGCACACCATCGACATGGAAGGGGAAATACGGAGATCCCACCTTCGGCTGTTGCCAAGCGCTCTGTTTGGCTTAAACCTCCAATAGCTCTCCTCACTGCCGTAAAGCGAAAAACCCGCCTTAGCGGGTTTTTCTTAGATGGTGCATCCAGGAGGATTCGAACCTCCGACCGCTCGGTTCGTAGCCGAGTACTCTATCCAGCTGAGCTATGGATGCACGGGAATTTTTTGACACCATATGGTATTACTCTTACGGCTTTACCATATGGCTAGATATGGTGCATCCAGGAGGATTCGAACCTCCGACCGCTCGGTTCGTAGCCGAGTACTCTATCCAGCTGAGCTATGGATGCATGGGGATTTTTTGACACCACGTGGTGTTACTCTTACGCCTTTACCATATGGCTAGATATGGTGCATCCAGGAGGATTCGAACCTCCGACCGCTCGGTTCGTAGCCGAGTACTCTATCCAGCTGAGCTATGGATGCAAATGGCGGTGAGGCGGGGATTCGAACCCCGGATGCAGCTTTTGACCGCATACTCCCTTAGCAGGGGAGCGCCTTCAGCCTCTCGGCCACCTCACCATACGCTTCTTTCGAATTATGCCTTACATGCTTTAGAAAAGCTCATCGGCACTGCGTGGCGCACATATTACTTTCCCCGACTTATAAGTCAAACAATTTTTCCCAACTGACGTGCGTTTGCACAAATCACAGGCAACATGAGTAATTTAAAAACAAAAAAGAGGGACATCAACAAAGAACACAGCAGTGCCATACATATAAAGTTTCGAGGGAAGGGAGTGAGTGAGCTTTAGGAGTAACGGTGGGGTAGAGGTAAAAAGGGTATTAAGTACAGCAAAAGCACCTCGTTATACAACGAGGTGCTTCTTAGAAATCAGTAAGTCGTCTGTTGAGACTTCTCGGCTTGGATGCGCTGATAGATTTCTTCGCGGTGAACAGAGACTTCTTTTGGGGCATTAACACCAATACGAACCTGATTGCCTTTCACCCCAAGTACTGTGACCGTGACCTCATCGCCAATCATGAGGGTTTCACCAACTCGACGAGTCAGAATTAACATTCTTTGCTCCTTGAAAGATTATAAAGAGTCGGGTCTCTCAGTTTCCCCGCCATTATCCATGATATACAGTGAGAACATAAGCCAATACACCACAATATAAGGTATGCCAGCTTAGTATCACCCCAGATTAAAGATAAGTTTAGCTGACCAGAAAAACTTTGTTCCCGTAATTGTAACTGCATTGCATCAACAATGCATAAACACGCCATAATTAAGACCCAAGTTACTTCAAGTTGCAGATGAGCAGCAACTCGGTCAAAAACCAATCTGCCCAGCGCTTATGCTACCCAAAAGGATGAGCACCAAATTAAGGTTCATCATCCCTGTCACTTGCTAAACCAAATGACAGGTGAACAAGCACAACCGACACATCTGTAACTTGAGGAACAACGGATACTCAATGATTATGGCGTTCTAATGTGCCTATTTATTTTGTTTTAATAGTGCAGATGCCACCCAGGCTTCAACACTGTTCAATGCCGCAGGCAGGGCATCGATATCACTCCCCCCGGCCATTGCCATGTCCGGGCGACCACCACCCTTGCCACCAACCTGCTGCGCAATGGTACCAATCAGTTCACCAGCCTTAACCCGGTCTGTCAAATCTTTGGTAACACCAGCAATCAAGCTGACTTTATCTTCTTCTACCGTAGCCAAAACAATGATCGCAGACCCCAGTTGATTCTTGAGATCATCAACCATAGTGCGCAATATTTTTGGCTCAACGTTATCCAACTGGCTAACCAGCAATTTCACACCATTTACCAACTTGGCTTTACTCGATAGTGAAGCACTTTCCAACGCAGCTTGCTGATCTTTCAGCTGTTGTAGCTCTTTTTCAAGCGCGCGTGAGCGATCAAGTACTGCACGGACTTTATCGCTCAGGTTATTGTTGTCACCTTTTACCTGCTGGGCAATATCCTGTAGCAAATCGCTCTGTTGATGCAGGGCAACAATCGCAGCTTCCCCTGTTACCGCTTCAATTCGGCGGATACCCGCAGCAGTACCCGATTCACTCTGAATACGGAATAAGCCTATATCACCGGTACGACTGGCATGAGTACCACCACATAGCTCAGTTGAGAAATCTCCCATAGACAACACACGTACGTTATCGTCGTACTTTTCACCGAACAGTGCCATTGCCCCTTTCTCTTTCGCCTCGTCCAATGCCATCACGTCAGTCTGCACAGGGAGATTTCTACGGACCTGTTGGTTGACCAAATCCTCTACCGCACGGATTTGCTGTGGCTTCATCGCTTCAGAATGAGAGAAATCGAAGCGCAGGTATTTGTCGTTAACCAACGAACCTTTTTGTGATACGTGTTCGCCAAGAATCTGACGCAATGCGGCATGCAGCAAATGAGTTGCAGAGTGATTCAAGCGAATACGGTTTCGGCGAGAACTATCGATAACAGCATCGATATTGTCATTCAGTCTCAACGTACCAGCAGTCAGCTTACCCAAATGACCGATTGCCTGACCATACTTTTGCACATCACCAACTACAAACTCGATACCGGCAGCTTTCAGTATGCCCTTATCGCCAACCTGACCACCAGATTCTGCATAGAATGGCGTTTCGTCCAAAATCACCACACCCTCTTCACCGGCATGGATCTCCCCCACAGGCTGACCGTCGCGGAACAACGCTGTCACTTTAACCCGTTGCTCTTCACGGTCATAGCCGTTGAATTGGCTTACACCATCAACGCGGATCAGGTTATTATAGTCAGCACCAAAGCCGCTTGATTCACGCGCACGGCGTCGTTGAGCCTCCATCGCCTGTTCAAAACCCACTTCATCAACTTTCAGCCCACGCTCACGACAAACGTCTGCCGTAAGGTCCACAGGGAAACCATAGGTGTCATACAGACGGAATGCCGTTTCACCGTCAAGGGTATCTCCCTGTAATTTAGCCAGTTCATCATCCAGCAAAGCCAGACCGCGCTCCAGCGTACGTGCAAACTGCTCTTCTTCGGTTTTCAGTACTTGCTCAACCTGGGTTTGCAAGCGCTTCAACTCATCTGCAGCCGAACCCATTACTTCGATCAACGGAGCAACCAACTTATAGAAGAAGGTCTCCTGGGCTCCCAACATATTGCCATGCCTTATCGCACGGCGAATGATACGCCGCAGCACGTAGCCACGGTTTTCATTAGAAGGGATGACCCCATCAGCGATCAAAAATGCACATGAGCGAATATGGTCGGCAATAACGCGCAGTGATTTATTGCTCAGATCGGTTGCACCAGTCAGTTTAGCAATCGCAGCAATCAAGGTGTGGAAAAGATCAATTTCATAGTTGGAATTCACATGTTGCAGCACTGCAGCAATACGTTCCAACCCCATACCGGTATCTACTGAAGGTTTTGGTAGCGGTTGCATAGTCCCGTCAGACTGACGGTTGAACTGCATAAACACGATATTCCAAATTTCGATATAACGGTCACCATCTTCTTCTGGACTGCCTGGAGGCCCTCCCCAAAGGTGATCACCATGATCGTAAAAAATTTCTGTACAAGGACCACACGGGCCAGTATCTCCCATCTGCCAGAAGTTATCAGAAGCGAAAGGCGCGCCTTTGTTATCACCAATACGAATTATGCGCTCTGCAGGAATGCCAATCTGGTGCTGCCAGATATCGAAAGCTTCGTCATCGGTTTCATAAACGGTAACCCAAAGCTTCTCTTTCGGCAGGTTAAACCAGTTTTCGCCGGTCAAGAGTTCCCACGCATAGCTGATAGCCTCGGGCTTGAAGTAATCACCGAAACTGAAGTTGCCCAGCATTTCAAAGAAAGTATGGTGACGGGCGGTATAGCCAACATTTTCCAGGTCATTGTGCTTGCCACCGGCACGCACACAACGTTGTGAAGTGGTTGCACGCGAGTAGGCTCGCTTGTCCAGCCCCAGGAAAACGTCTTTAAATTGGTTCATGCCAGCATTGGTAAACAGCAATGTCGGATCATTGTTAGGCACCAAGGAGCTACTTGCTACAACCTGATGACCTTTACTATGAAAGAAATCGAGAAACGCTTGACGGATTTCAGCGGTGCTCTTGCTCATAATTTTCCCGGAAAGGCTAGAATAACGACCCGTGAGCAAGAGATGCGATATCTTGACGATATTACCTGCTCACGAACTCAAAGTGGGGATAAGATAAATTTTCTTCAAGGGGAAGTAAAACACCGAGTGCATTCATTGCGCAAAATCACGATAAATTGACTGAATTTCTTCCATAAAGAAACCGCGATAAAGCAGATAGCGTTGCAATTTCCCCTTCTCTCTCCATTCTTGAGGGGGTAACTCGCCAAATTTATGCCGCGCAACCTGCTTAGCCTGTTCGCACCAATCAATCCCACATTCAGCCAAAGCAACCTGTACCGTTTCTTTTTCAACGCCCTTTTGTAATAACTCCGAACGGATACGCTGTGCGCCGTAACCTTTGCGGCTGCGGCTGGCAATAAAACTATAGGCAAAGCGCAGGTCATCAAGCCAATTATGCTGGTAACAATAGGCTATCACCTGTTCAACAATGGCTGGATCAACGAACTTTGCGGAATTCTCTGCGGTAGGATTCGAGACAAACGGTGGCGCAGCCAGCTTGCGGCGCAGTTCTTCCTCACTATGGTCGCGTTGTGACAATAAGCGCATAGCACGGCTTAACAACGCATTTTGTTTATTGCCAGAAGACGGATCAACGGTTTGTTTCATAGATTAAAACCTGATGAACAGCATACGCACCATAGTGATGCGCATGCTCATCGGTAGAGATTAGAACTCTTCGCTGGTTTCAGCCTCGTGACCATCTAAATCCTCAACACTCACAGCAACCGCCTCACCATTACTGTGCAGCAGCAGGTCACGCAGTTTTTTATCCAATTCAGCCGCAATTGCAGGGTTTTCTTTCAGGAAATTACAGGCATTCGACTTCCCTTGACCTATCTTCTCACCGTTATAACTATACCAAGCACCGGCTTTCTCGATCATTTTGTGTTTCACGCCTAGATCGACAAGTTCGCCACGGCTGTTGATGCCTTCCCCGTAGAGAATTTGGAATTCAGCCTGTTTGAATGGCGCAGCAATCTTGTTTTTCACCACTTTCACACGGGTTTCACTACCAATTACCTCATCACCCTCTTTGATCGCACCAATACGGCGGATATCCAGACGCACCGAGGCGTAGAATTTCAACGCATTACCACCGGTCGTGGTTTCAGGGTTACCGAACATTACACCAATCTTCATACGGATCTGGTTGATGAAGATCAGCAAGGTGTTTGCGTTTTTCAGGTTGCCGGCAAGTTTACGCATTGCCTGGCTCATCATACGTGCCGCCAAGCCCATATGTGAGTCACCAATTTCGCCTTCGATTTCTGCTTTAGGCGTCAACGCCGCCACGGAGTCAACGATGATCACATCGACAGCCCCTGAGCGCGTCAGTGCATCGCAGATCTCTAGTGCCTGTTCACCGGTATCCGGCTGAGAACAGAGCAGGTTATCAATATCGACACCCAATTTCTTGGCATAGATGGGGTCAAGGGCATGCTCAGCATCGATAAACGCACAGGTTTTACCCTCACGCTGAGCCGCAGCAATAACCTGTAGGGTCAACGTCGTTTTACCGGAGGATTCTGGGCCATAAATCTCAACGATACGGCCCATTGGCAGGCCACCAGCCCCCAGGGCAATATCGAGCGATAACGAACCCGTGGAGATTGTTTCTACGTCCATGGAGCGGTCTTCACCCAGACGCATGATGGAGCCTTTGCCGAATTGCTTCTCAATTTGGCCCAGTGCTGCTGCTAACGCCTTTTGCTTGTTCTCATCAATAGCCATTTTTGCTCCTTCGTTTCGCAATGCCGGTGTCATCCCACACACTGCCGCTGAATGAATGCTATTCCCTTATCCACTTCATGTTGTAGCAGTGTCAGCTACATCTTGAAGTAGCGCGGGGATAGGTAGGAAATATCACCAATTATACTGTATGGTCATACAGTATCAAGCCTAATTTTATAAAAATACGTCCAGTGTGGTTTGCAGTGCAAAAATCGTTGCCTGCAAGCGTACCGCATCTCGATCGCCAGCAAAGTGCATCTTGCGCGTCAGCACTCTTCCGGAACGTGTAGCAAAACCAAACCAGACCGTACCTACAGGTTTATCTTCGCTACCACCATCAGGCCCCGCAATACCGCTAACCGAAATAGCTAGATCCGCATTGGCAGCCTTAAGCGCTCCAACTGCCATCTCGCGCACCACGTTTTCACTGACGGCACCGTGAGCAGATAGGGTCGTTTCAGCAACCCCTAATAATTCATGCTTTGCCGCGTTACTGTAGGTCACAAAACCACGTTCAAAATAGGCAGAGCTACCGGCAATATCGGTAATAGCCTTAGCAATTCCCCCGCCGGTACAAGACTCTGCGCAGGTGATCGATTGCCGGTTCACCTTCAATTTTTGCCCTACGGAAATACTGAGTTCACGTAGCATATTCGCCCCCATCACCTCTCCTTTTTTAATCAAGGTACACATACCCCGATAGTAGCATTTATCGGCGCTCGCGGACGGCAACCAACTGGAAATGTGCCATGCTTCGCATAGAGGAGTGTTTTACTTCCAAGTCTGAACTGCTACGGCAATAGAAGAAGATAGAAAACAGTCTGTACGGATATTCCCATTCCTGGCAATAGCACGCCTGAACCCCATTTTTAGGCGACAAAATCATTCAGAGCCCATCCCCACAGCAACAGAGGCAAATTAAGGATCTCTTTGGATAGAAACGCTTGCAGAGGAAACACGCTTCCACGTTGTGGGGGCAGATTCAGAAGAGAGTACAGGACTGAAAAAACTGTACTCTGCTGAAAACTCACTACGAAGCTGCGTTCTCGGGCTTGAACAAAGGGCTATCTGCCCTTCACCCTACGCCTTGATAACGGGCTTTTGGGTCTGTGACGGCACCACTGGCAATTGAGGAACACTGCCTAACGTCGTGCACGGCTAACCGCTTCCCCTAGTTGCCATACTGCCATGGAGTAATGAACACTATGGTTATAGCGGGTGATCGTATAGAAATTCGGTAGCCCGAACCAATATTGAAAGCGGTTACCCATATCCAAACGCAACAGACTGACCTGTTGATTACCGGCAAGCGGGCGTTGTGGTGTCAAACCTGCAACTGCCAAATTGGCAACCGAGTAACGGGTTTTAAAGCCAGTTTCTAGGCCAGTCGCTTGGCCATTGGCCTGGATCGCTATCGGAGCCCCTCGCGTCCAGCCATGGGCTTTAAAATAGTTCGCCACACTGCCGATGGCATCTACCGGATCCCACAGGTTGATATGACCATCACCGTTAAAATCAACAGCATAGTTCTTGAACGATGATGGCATAAACTGGCCATAGCCCATTGCACCTGCATAGGAACCCAGCAAGGACAGAGGATCATCCCCTTCTGCACGCGCCATCAGAAGGAAAGTTTCCAACTCCCCGCTAAAGTAATCGGCACGGCGCGGGTAGTTAAATGACAACGTTGCCAACGCATCTATAATGCGCGTTTTCCCCATCACCCGCCCCCAGCGGGTTTCAACCCCAATGATGCCAACAATGATTTCCGGTGGCACACCGTAAATCTGCGAGGCGCGGTGTAATGCCTCTTCATATTTGCTCCAGAACGCGACACCATTTTGCACATTATCAGGCGTCAAAAACTTACTGCGGTATCGAAGCCAAGCACCGTTTGGTCGAGTCGAGGGTTGCACCGCAGGCGCCTGTTTGTCCATCAGGCGGACTACCCAATCCAACTGTTTGGCCTGTGCCAGTACATCATGCAGTTGCTGACGTTCAAAGCCATGCTTCTGTACCATTTTATCGATAAACCTTGCCGTTGCTGGGTTATCGGCAAAATCCCCACTTAAAGGATGAACGGCATGTTCTGGTTCAAGCTGGAACCCAGTCTGCACCAGGCTGGGTTGTGGGGCTTGAGCGGTAGGTTCCGGCTCACTGCTGCAAGCAGCTAAAAAAGGGATCAGGGGTAAAAAAGAGACCAGATGGCGCATCAGAAATCCATATAAGCCAGACAAAGAGAATTGCCGCTATGTTAAGGCATTGTCTGACAGGAACAAACAGGAATATATATCTGCTGTTACTCGAAAATTGACCGCGAAATAATCCAGCAAAAAGGAAAAGGGCATATACACTTAAACTGCCAACATCAGGGTAAAATCTGTTTAACATAAAATATAGATATCATTCTTACCTGCAGTATCAACGGTAAGCCCTGAATAAACTACCTTCTCATCAGATAGCACTCAAGGAGTGACGTTATGAGTAAGTTACACTCTCAAGAACCAGCACGCCGTACCCTTTTGAAAAAAACAGCCGCTCTCTCTGTCCTTGCCGTGACAGGGATTGCCGGTTTCACTGCACCATCTGTCTCTTATGCTGCAGCGATGACCAAAGAAGAACGCGATAATATGACCCCAAACGACATCATAGAAAGCTTTAAGCAAGGCAATATGAGGTTTCGTGAAGGAAAAATGCACCAACATGACTATGTGGCTCAAAAACAAGCTAGCCAAGATGGGCAGTTCCCAGCCGCCGTTATTTTAAGCTGCATTGACTCGCGCGCTCCGGCAGAGATCCTACTGGATGTCGGCATTGGTGAAACCTTCAACAGTCGTGTGGCTGGCAATATCCAAAATGATGATATTTTGGGTAGTATGGAGTTTGCCTGTGCCGTCGCAGGGGCTAAAGTGGTATTGGTGATGGGGCATACTGGCTGCGGAGCCGTGAGAGGGGCTATTGATAACGCCCAACTGGGTAACCTGACAGGGCTACTCAACAAAATCAAACCGGCTATCGACAAAACCGATTATAAAGGTGAACGCGTAGGCAGTAACTATGACTTTGTTGATGCCGTTGCTAAAACCAACGTTGAAATGACAATAGAAGACATTCGTAAAAACAGCCCAGTTTTGAAGAAACTAGAAGAAGAAGGGAAAATAAAGATTGTCGGCAGTATGTACCATCTAACTGGTGGTAAAGTCGAATTTATCGCTTGAGAGTAGTCAACTTGTCCTAACACTGCCTGGGGCACCGCAATAAGCGGTGCCTCTTAGAATTGCCGTGGTAAGCCAACACACATGCAACTTGAAGTATGACACGTATATACCACATCAATAATCAATTACCGCACAAAAAAAGTAACAAATTGATTTATAAATAAAAAATACAAACTCCAATTTATATCCTGTTAACCAACCATAATTTTTTTCAGAACTACCTGAATAAAATCAGCTTCATGCCATACTTCAAACTGTAAGGCAGACCGCTCTCTTCTACACACTCAATATGCTCGGAGTTATTTATGACTAAAACAATTGTTGTCATAACTATTGCAACCGCACTTCTCAGTGGCTGTGCAGCGAACCAAACCTCTTCAGGTGATACCTTCACAGCAGCGCAAGCCAGGCAGGTACAAACCGTGACTTATGGAACATTAGTGTCAATCCGCCAGGTAACAATCCAGGGTGGTGATGGTACTAACGCAGCCGGAGCAATTGGTGGTGCAGTGGTTGGAGGATTTTTGGGCAATACCGTTGGCGGCGGCAGAGGTCGCAACTTGGCAACAGCAACAGGCGTTGTTGGCGGAGCAGTAGCAGGCCAGAGCATTCAAAGCTCAATGAACCGCAGTGCAGGTTTAGAGCTTGAGGTTCGGCGCGATGATGGAACTACCATTATTGTCGTACAGGCTCAGGGGTCCTCCCAGTTCCGTGCAGGACAACGCGTTGCTATTGCGACAAACGGAAGTACCGTAACCGTATCACCACGATAATACTTACGGATTTTTTAGGTTATTCGACGGTTAAGATCGACTTATCAAGGGGTCATTTTCTGGTGGTGTATAACACAGAGAGTCAGCCTTTCGGGATGATTACGAGTTTTCCGGCTCTTTAATTACAATAAGAAACGGAGTGAAGAACATATGTTTCTCAAATGGATAAAGCGTATTGCACTGTTAGTGATTTTATTAATCATTGGTGCATTAGGTATGCGTATTTACGATACGCAGAGTGGGCCATCCCTCCAGCTTTGGCACACATTCGTCCCCGATGAAATGCGTGCTGACGCAATAGATAAAGCCAGTTGGGCTGACTACTTGAAAGCCGAAAGAGCCATCTTCAACGAGGTCAAGCTAAATGTTACTGATAAGTTAGACAGCAGTGCACGGACGCCATTGAACCGTTATTATTCTGGTAGCCCTATCTACCCGGAAAAATTCTCTACCGACTGGAACCGCTCCTATATGATGATGCCGCAAGGTAAACCGAAAGGCGCGGTGGTGTTATTACATGGTTTGACTGATACCCCTTACAGCCTGCGTCACATTGCTGATAGCTATCGGCGATACGGCTACGTAGCGGTTGGTATTCGTCTACCAGCACACGGCACCGTGCCAGGAGCATTAACAAATGTGAAGTGGCAGGACTGGCTGGCAGCTACCCGTTTGGCTGTACGCCAGGCAAGAAGCCTAGCCGGTAATGACGTGCCATTGCACATCGTTGGTTTTTCCAACGGTGGGGCATTAGCAATGAAATATACTCTGGATGCGTTGGATGATCCCAAGCTGGCAAAACCAGAGCGTGTCGTACTGATTTCACCGATGATTGGTGTCACAAGCTTTGCCCGTTTTGCTGGCGTTGCTGGTTGGCCAGCGATTTTCCCGGCATTTGCCAAGGCGGCATGGCTGGGCATTGTACCGGAGTTCAATCCGTTCAAATACAATTCGTTCCCAGTGAATGCGGCACGTCAGTCGTTCCAACTCACTCAGGTATTGCAAAAACAAATTGCTACCGATTCACGTAACCAAAAGATCAAGGAATTACCGCCGATCTTGACGTTCCAATCAGTAATGGATTCCACCGTCAGTACCCGTGCGGTTATTACCGCCCTGTATAACCACCTACCGGCCAACGGTAGTGAAGTGGTGTTGTTTGATTTGAACCAGGCGGTAAGTTTCGGGCCACTGCTCAGAACCGCTTCCTATACCGCATTACCAAGGCTACTACCGCCTCCACCGCGTAACTACAAGGCCACGATTGTCACTAATGTGACACCAGAAACCACTGATACGCTAGCGCGTACTACGGCTGCAGGGCAAACGGCAGAAACAACCGAAATGCTCGGTATCACCTATTTGCCAGATATCTTTTCGCTGTCTCACGTTGCGTTACCCTTCCCATTGAGTGATTCTCTCTATGGGCGTTACCCGCAGCCACGGAATCAATATGGTATCAGTCTGGGTACCTTTGCCGCGCGTGGTGAACGTTCAGTGCTAGTCGTCGGGCTGGATTCGCTAATGCGCCTCTCTTCCAACCCGTTTTTCCCCTATATGCTTAGACGCATTGATGAGAACATTGGTCCCGTGCCGAAATAACTGTTGTAGTCACGCAGTAGCTGATTAATGCAGGCATGTTAGTACTCCCCCAGTCTACGGGTTTAGCCCGTTTCTGGGGGAAATCAACTTCTACTCCTGAAGCTCACTCTGTGTGTGTGCCATGTCAGTGCGATTCAAATCGCTTCCAGACTGGTTTCTCGCTCCATTGCCGCCAACATTTGTTCAAAGATAGTCTACACTTGGGATTGAAACACATACCATTTGTCTAAGATTCTAGCCAATGAGTTTTGGTCGTTTCATTTGCCAGAATTAAAAAATTCTCAGTTCGCGAGGTGTTAAATGCTCCATGTTGATATTCCAAGCCGTGAAGAGTATTCCTATCTAGCTGATGTACGTTCTGATGCCTGCATCTCCATTTACCTCCAAACCTCGCCTATTCGCCAGCAACTTAAGGGTAGCAAAATTCAGTTTGGTAACTTTATCAAGGAAGCACTGCAGCAGGTTGTGGAGAGAGGCCTGGACAAGCGCCGAGTTGCTCTATTAGAAGAGGAATTGCACTCAGTACTGGAAGACGAGTCATTTTGGGATTTGCATGCACACAGTCTAGCAGTCTTAGTGACTCCAGACAGTATTCGTACTTACCGGCTAGCCAACAAACTCGCCAATCGACTTGATGTTGGCGATCGTTTCTATCTTAAGCCCTTGTTACGCGCATTAACCTTTCCCCATTCGGCTTATATTCTCGCGCTTTCCGAAAATCAGACACGGTTGATCGAATTCTTTGCTGATGCGCCAGCAGAAGAAGTCACCGTATCCGGTATGCCAGCGCGAATGAAAGATGCAATGGGAGACGCGGCGTTAAACGATCATCATCATGGTGCGGTACACCATAAAGTTCGTCTGGCGCAGTATACACGTCAAATTGATCAGGCATTGCGCCCGCTATTTGCCAGGCATGACTCACCATTAATTCTTGTCAGTACCGAACCGTTAGCTTCCATCTACCGTTCAACCAACACTCTCCCCAATCTGGCTGAAGAAACGTTATTCAGCAATGCCGAGCATCTTGGTGTCTCTGAATTGGTCACTCTTGTAAGGCCATTAATGGATAATTACTACCAGGCACAGTTGAACACTTTAAAATTACGCTTTGATGCACGAGCAGGAGAACGCCGTGTCACTCAGGATCTTTCAGACGCGGCAAGGGCTGCAACTTTCGGTGCGATTGATTTGTTGTTGATTAATCTCGATAGTACCCTCAACGGAACTATTGATGAGAATGGTGTGCTCACCTTTGCTGGCGGCGAAGATGAAGCAAATTATGGTTTGATTGATGAGATAGCCAAACGAGCAATTGCTACCGGTGCCAGAGTATTGGCAGTGCGCAATGATGACTTGCCTTCAGGAGCTGACCTTAACGCCATATTGCGTTACCCACTGTAAAGATTTTCAGCGTAGCCTAGCAACAAGATTGTGGAGCAATGACAGCAACGGAGCGATAAGCCAGTCAGCCACGCTCAAAGGCAAACCTCAGGAATGAGGCTAACTCCCCCAGAGGCTGGATGGGATCTGTGACTGGGGGATGTCAAATTATTTTGACTATTAGGAGCTTCAATGACAAACCATTTACTGACTTTATGGGATATATTGGCGACAACATTCTCAATCTTTTTCTTTGTGGCTTATCTATTTATCTTGTTCCAGGTAGTCTCTGACCTTTTCCGTGATCACGAACTCAGCGGTTTATTTAAGGCAGTCTGGATTATATTCTTGCTTTTCATTCCTCTGCTCACTTCACTCGTCTATCTTATTACGCGAGGTAAGGGTATGGCTGAACGCCATCGTGCACAGGTACAAAAGTCAGTCTCCGCAACTAACGCGTACATTCGCGAAGTTGCCGGTAAATCTCCAGCAGATCAGATTGCTGATGCCAAGAAACTATGGGATGACGGAGTGATTACCGAGAGTGAATACTTGCAACTCAAGGCAAAAGCATTAGCCTGATACCCTAATCAGGTTTCAGCCAAAGAGATTAAAAAAGGACACCAAAAAACGGTGTCCTCTGTCATTACAGTTTAAAAGAGGTTGCTTCTAGCCTGATATCATAGGTATCAGCCGTTACATACGTCTCACTTGCCAGTACAACTTGGCCAGCCATGGTAGGTTTCCATGCCGTCAGCCAGCGTGTTCCGTTGATCATCTGCTTGCCAGGAAAATCAATTTTCAGGATAACAAGATTACGGGGATTGTTTACCCCGTTAATAATGACGCCGTCATTACCCGCAGGCAGATAATTTCCCGCCCAGGCAACCGCAACAGCATCCTGGTTATTCGAGCTACTGGCCTGGAACTTAGCAAACAATGTACCAGCCGCCGTAAAACCTGCCGCCTTGTTGTCAAAGCTGATTATGTCCATTTTCACAATATTATTTTCGGTAATCTCTAAATTTGCAGATGCCGAGGTGATACTGTTAAAAGAACTTTCTGCTTGTACAGTAAACGCTGTTAATGCAACACCTGCTACAAGTAATGATGCTAACTTCGATGCAGTTGTCATTCGGTTACTCCCTGTCAGAATGATGCCTAAACAGCATCATTCTGATAACATCAGATAACAATTTACAATGAGCCTCAACGGGTTCAAACATAAATCCCATTCAGACCATGTATATTGCTTTACAGGGTGTAAGAAGCGGCATCCAGTGTAATAGCGTAGGTACCAGCTTTGACATCTAGAGGAGTCGCCAATACTACGTGACCATCGATACGTGACTTATTATTAGAATACCACTCAGTATCTTTTACATGCTTCAACTCAGGTGCAACCAGTTTTAGCGGCAAAATGTTTTTAGGATCCGTTTTACTAGGAATCCCAATTATATCTACTCCACCAATGTTAAAGTTAGCGTGGGCACCGTTCCCCCAACGAACAGCAACAAAACCATTAGAGCTAGAGGTACTTGCCAGGAAAGATGCTAGCGGAGTATTCTCTTTTAGCTGACCTGATCCCAAGCCAGCCAGAGGAGTTATATTCATTAATACCACAGTTTTTTCGACCACGTTAATCTCTGCGGAACCACTGGTAATATTAGTGAAATCTGCACTACTGGCAGCAGCAGAGAAAAGCGCGGCACTCATCACGGCGGCAATACTGATTTTTGAATTCAATTTCATTTTCATTTCCTTTAAATTAAATATTTATTAAGTTAAAAAATCACACATTAAAAACTGCAAATAAAAAATTAATGATCTTCACCTCCTTATTCACCCAATGAATATTAACAGCCTATCTATAGGCGTAAAAACCTCAACCTAGTGCGTTAGCCAATTACGAAAAATAAAGGCTGTCAGCTTCTACATAACGCCGAGATTACATACAGTCCTGCCTCATTCTTTTTTTCTGGCAGTACATACTCAGCTTTACAACTCTCTTTTGCCCACCGAACGTTTAATATGCCTTTCGCAGAAAGCCCAGAGATATAAAGCTGCCCGTCCTCACCAACGATACTTGATGTCACTATTTCACTTTCCAATTGTGCCAATGCGCCAAAAGGAACAACCGCTCCGTTGGTCTGCTTAAGCTGGATTAACCCTCTGCCACCAGTACGAGTGACAAATTTAGCAGAAACTATTGCCCCCTCTGTAGGCACAACAGAGACATCAGAAACCAGCACTTCCGTCTCATCAGACAAAAAGGCTGGGTTGAGCGTTAGAATATTGTCCTGATAGGGATTTAAATAAGAGACCGCAGCATAGCCACGAAAGTCCGTTTTTATTCCAGGCCAATTTCCTACAGGAACATTTGTCGCACCTGGCGCTTCTATCAGTGCGACGGTTTCCCCTAAAGGTTGGCCGAAGGTAAAACCGTGACGATGGGCAATAAGGCTACCATCAATCTCAGCACCTGCCTGACGCATCTCGGCACTGTACTGATAGTTACCCGATACCTGGCCGTAACCACCGTACCAAGTCATAAAAAGTGACCTGTCAGTATTAGTACTTTTAGATTCCCTGTTTTGAGTCACACTTTGGCGCATATCCCAGTACAACTGATGATCAACAGCCTGGCCGTTAAGGCCCAGTATTGTGCTACGTCTATTATCAGATAACGATGTTTGCAGCGTCATGTTAGCCGGTGTTTTTAACCAATTTCCGAGAGGAATAGAAACCCACAAGCTGCTTAACTTATCCGTTTGGGTTATGTTATTTTCCCTTATACTTTTATTCAGTGAAAAATTAAGTGACACGTTAGCTCTAAAAAAATTAAACGAATAACCTGCGCTAATTGAGCTATCATGTGCAGCATTATAATAATTATTTTTCAACATACTGAAGTTGAAATACCCATATTTTGACAATGGCTGACTCAACGTCAATGCAGTCATGGATTTTTTTGCTTTTGTTTTCCCTGCGATATTTAATAAATTATTTTTTTGATTCATAAATTCATTAAATGAAGCAACACCTTTATTAGTATAAGTATTATAACTGGCAGACAGGCTGGTATTCGATGATAAAATCATCTTGTTGTATCTTAAACGCCAAATACGACCCGTTTCTCTATTCCTGTCTGATACCTCTGCGCGGGTTTGCATCACATCTATTGAAAGCGCCCCCATCAGACCGAGGGACATCCCCAAACCTGACGCCAAAGCCGCGTAGCCTTGAGCAAATTGCCCACCGCCATAGGCAGTCAGATCCCAAGGCAAACCATACATCATAGTTGCCTGAACAATTTTTTCTTTGGCTTCTGCAGCCTGCGATGAGCGGTAGCGGCCCAGCATAACGTTGTATTTAAGATAGCCTTGCCGCAAGGCTATCGCAGGCTTCTGGTAAGGCACAGAAAATACTTGTGGTTTACCATCCGTTTCCCATACCGTCACCTGGAGATTTCCACCGAAATCATAGGAGTTAATATCCGTTAAGGAAAAAGGCCCTGGCGCCACCGTCGCATTATAAATGACGAAACCATTTTGCCTAACCTCTACTCGGGCTAACGTCCTGGCAATCCCCTGTATCACAGGACCATAATCTCTCTGATCTGCAGGAACCATACTATCATCGGAACCCAGCATCACACCACGAAAGGGCAAACTATCAAAAATATTATCAGGCGTAGTTTTGTCACCAAGGGTTAACTTGTTTTTTGACTTATAAAACCCTCGCTCTGCATAGGTATACAAGTTCTGCCATTGCGAACTTCCGTTACTTAGACGTTGCCAGTTCACCTGGTTACGCAAGCGCCATGATCCAATGTTGATACCTGGATTCAATTGTAAATAACTTGAGGTGTTGGATTGCCCCAGATTGTGAAGCTCTACCCGATTAGTATTGGCTCGATAATTAAGTAACAAAGCCGGGATCCCATCATCCCATTGTTCTACTGGCGCTAAACCGTGCGATTCAGAATAAAGCGCTATTTGAGGAATACTCAAATACAACTGCTGATTATTAAAATCAAATGTCGCGTTAGCATTCGGAATAGCCGATAGATCGGCACAAGCTGAATCAGCCTCACCCTGCCCCGTGGAATGATTTAAATCAGGGTAATCATCAGTTTTGATACGATAACTGCTGAGTAGCTTGGTTGAAATACAGGGCTGCAAGCTTACCTGATTATCATTCCCTCGGGCTTGTTTAAAATACATTTCTCGGGTATCTCTTTTTTCACCATTAACTAAAATATCTACGGTATAAATACCAGGTAGCTGCCCCCCTTCGCTGAGTAATGATAAATCAACATCCTTATAGCTCTCGCCCAATGCGCTGACATCAAAATCGTAGTCCTTACAATTACCCTGAATTAAGAAAAGCATAGCTACAGTCAATACGACGAGCTGTTTATTATCCATAAAATAAATTTGTAAAAATAAGCAGTTTTATTGTATTTTTTTCTCGAAGGTTTTCGTTTTTCCACCGTAATCCGTTATGGCTTGCCAAGCAACCCTTTCCCCACTAGCCCCCTGCGGAAGCGCAAACTCATGGCTGGAGAAAGGAGCGATATAATCCATATCGGGTAACTCTTTCCCACCAATTTTTATTGATGCAATACTTATATAGAAAGGCGAAGGATTCTGGGCAACAATCACATTCCCCTTGCGCTGCCATTTCAACGAGGCGTAACCTTCATCGATATCGCCTTTAATTTTTTGCGGTCTTACAAATAATTTAATGCAATTGTTAACACTAATTTTAACGTTCAGTTGAGCAATATCATCGTTACTTTTTGTTTGTCCCCTCTGAGCCCAGACATCATCTTCTTTAGGTGGTATTCCTGCAATACAAAGCCAATGTAAAGTCTCTTTGTTTTCTGGAAAACTACCGCCGGTTTGTATCACTCTCAAACTATTGGTTTGTTTTGCATCCAAGCGAAATAACGGTGGTGTAACAATAAAAGGTGCCGCTGTTTTCTTATCTTCCTTTACGACAGTTGATCTAACTAAAATAGGGTAATCCTGAGGATTATTAACACTGAACGTGACATTCTTTGCTCCAGAAAGATAGACTATTCTTGACGTATTCAATTCGACAGAAAATGATTTAGTTTTCGTTTCAATATTGGCTTTAGCATAAGCATTGATACTGAATAAAAAAGCCAATGCTATCGCTACGTAATTTACAGATCCGAGATGTTTTGACATTAAAATCTCCATATAGACTATCTTCAGATAAACATTCTAAGTAAAAAAACACAGATAGATAAAACGTCCAATGTTATCCGCATAATAAATTGCATTATTACTATAATCAAGCTTATGTATAAAAATATTTCATATAAAGCATTTAAGTACTTTTTAGTTACAATGAATAATTAACGCAACCTGATAGTTAATTAGGTAAATCATTTTCATTATTTACCAATGCGGCACACTCCATTTTCTTAAGTCACTGATATAAAATGGTTTTTTATAAAAATAAATTGAAATATGATTGGTAAATTTATATTTTAATATATATATAAATAACATCAATGGATCAAGGCTATTATTCAGGATGTCCTATAGGACAATACATTCCTGAAGAAAATTAATTTAGCCTTGATGATAACGCCCTTTTAGGAAAATTATCTAAGCAAGCGTGATTTATTCAACAATAGTATAAAAATGGATGAATATCTTATTTAGATTAATACCTATTATTGAGTATCAAACAAATGCTATATACTCTAAATCATTCGAGTTGCATGAAGGCAGCAACGCAGTGAATCCTCAGGAGCTTAACTAAGTAAGTGACTGGGGTGAGCGTGGAAAGCCAACACTCAAGCAACTTCAAGTATGACGGGTATAATCTGTACCCGTTAATGGCACACGGGCACCGTTGTCAGGCGTTTAGGATTTCGATGGTATCCTGGCTGCGTCCCTCAATTGCACGCGAGCGCCGCTGGCGGTAATTTGCGCGCAGAGCAAGGCGTGAGCCGCGAGGTTGGGTGGGCCAAATAAGCGGCGAACAACTCAGCAACCCCTTCCTGGGGCTCGTATCGCGCATCCGTGCACTCAACAGTCGGCTATCTAGGCAAGTTAAAGGTCACGCCATAAAATCCAAGAGACGCTTAAACCATATAAGCGCAAAATTCAATCAACTTAATTAAAAATTGTTAAATAACAATAAATTAACATAAAGCATATCTAAACTACTCTTGACCCGCACCAGCCGGAAAGATAGTTTCTTCCTATACCAATAATTTGCAGAGCCTCTGGCTATTGCAAAATGCATTAACGTAAGGGCTTAGGGTCGTGGACAAGCAAACGGAATCAGCACCAGAAGTCAGGAAACATGACACCAGAGGACTGTTTATTCCTCATTATCTCCTACCTATATATGCACTGCTATTTATCGCGTTAGGCTGGTTTTCTAGGGAACATTGGCTTAGCAGCCCAATCCTCGATCACACGGCAGTCACGATCGCGAAGGTCGTCCCCTCCGCCGTAGCGCAAAACCACGTTGCGCAGGTTAAACCTGATGTAACCGTAGTAGCCAAAAAAGACGCCGCAAAGCAAAACAGCACAGCAGTTCAACCACCGCAGGCAAAGGCATTGGCTAGTGATGAACTGCCCGTACTACATTACAGCGCCCATATTTACGCTTCTGAGGATGAAAAACGCAGCATAACGATGAATGGGCAGCGCTATAAAGAAGGTGACAGTCCCGCTCCTAACCTCACCATTGAACAAATCCAGCAGGATGTGACTATCTTCGATTTTAACGGTGAGGTGTTCACGCTTGATGCGTTAGAGGACTGGCCTGGTGGCAACGTTGATGTGGCAAATTCCACTGAAAGGTAAACCCAACATCAAGGGCTCACCGCGCTTCTTTGCGCAACTCATCGGTGAAAGGGGCCAACAGGCTGTTAAAACTACTACATTTAGTCTGTTCTGGTGTACTGTCTTTAGCTAAGCTCTGATAAATAGCCTCGCTACGCTGAGGCAGTGCCGCATACGCCGACGGGTCCCAGCCGCGTTGTTTTGCCACCTTGTTAGCAACCTGGTTGATCACCGCATCCGCAGGTAAATCGCTGCGATTACACTTGTATTTAAGGTATTTAGTGCCAGCCACTACCGAAGCGAGCTGTTCCACCTGAACATTAAGGGGCACGGATTTATTCTGGCGTAAGGAGTGCGGTTGCTGGCAACCCACAACGCCCAAAACAAACAGCACAGAAGTAAAGCGCACAAATAGAGGTAACTTAATCATATTGTTATTTTCCCTAATTCCATTCCACCCAATCCACTACCGCTTGTCAGTGGAAAATATTAATAAGGGTGCTAACCCCACGTTACCACAGCCCAACGACGTTTAAAGACATCAACATGCAAGCTACACCGCCCAACGCCAGCCAGGGCCCGAAGGCTAAGGGCTGGTCGAAACTCTTGCGTGTTACAACACGTTGCACCAAAGTAAATACCAGTCCACAGCTCGCAGCTAGCAGAACCACCTGCGGCAACGCCTGCCAGCCTAACCAAGCCCCCAACGCGGCAAGCAATTTGAAATCACCATAGCCAAGCGCGTCTTTTTCTGTCGCCAGTTTGAATAACCAGAACAGGGCCCATAAGCACAGATAACCCGCCATTGCGCCTACCGTTGCCTCTTCCAGATCAACAAAATGCCCTTGCAGATTAAAAAACAGCCCAATCCATAGCAGTGGCAACGTCAGCGCATCGGGTAACAGTTGCGTACGGAGGTCAATCACCGCTAACACCAGTAAAAACGACAGAAATATCCAGACTCCCATTAACGGCATGCCCAACGGCAAAACCGCCGCCGCTAGCATAAACAAACTGGCCGTGGCCAGTTCAACCAATGGGTAACGCCAAGAAATGCGCGCACCGCAACAACGGGCTTTACCTTTTAACCACAAAAAGCTCAACAGTGGAACGTTATCCCTGGCCACAATCGGTTGCTGGCAACGGGGGCAACAAGAGTGTGGTAACAGCAGGTTAAAACGTGGTGTATTCTCTGGCAAAGGTTGTGCCAATTGTAGCAACGCCTCACGTTGCCAGCGCGTCTCCAGCATCACGGGCAACCGGTAAATTACCACGTTCAGAAAGCTGCCAACAATCGCACCGAGCCCCCCTACCGAACACAGCCAGATCAGAGGAAAAGCCTCTGTAAAATTCAACAGCAAACTCATAAAACCTCCCTGTCGTTGCGGCTCACAAGACGCGTCCCTGAACCTGCCAAGCGATCTGCCCTTGGTCATTAGCTTTACCTAACTGATTCATCAGCGGTTTAATAACATTAGGTAATTCAGGACCACCGCGTAATTGACCATTGAACTGATAGCGTCCGTCGAATCCAAGATTGCCTTGCCCCGTCAAACTCAGATGAGCAGAGTTCTGTTTCAGCACCAATGCAAGCGCTCCTTTCTTATCACAGCTTAATCGCCCCTGAACATGAGTCAGTTCAACTGCACCTAAAGGGGTCTCCAACTGGGCATTATGCCAGTTGATCGCCCCGCCGATGAGACTCACACAGCCGCCAGGGCCAATTTCCCCCTGCTGTAAGCGCAGTTGTAGGTTACCTTGAGCAGTAACCGGCAGCGGCAAAGGTAACTGTTGCTGTAGCCAATCTGCCGGGGCTGAGAACTGCCATTGATACAGCTGAAGACTAAACCAGCCACGCAATGTCCCAGCGCCTTGAATGCCCTGCGGACCACGCAGTTCAAGCTTCAATGCGGGCCGCCATGAGGATAGCGTAATCTGCCAGTTCACTTCTGCCAGTGTAAGCTGCTGCCAATTAAATTGGCGCAAGCTGCCTTGCCATAGTGAACCGGCGAAACTACCAATCCGCATATCCGCTGGCAAAAAATTCCGCAACACCTGTGCAGGGGCATTCCAACACAGCAACAGCAGGTAGCAGGCCAGCAACAGGACAACTTTTTTCGCTTTAGCGCCCATCACTGTGTTCCAGCATCAGTTTGTTTACCGCTACCCATCCTGGTTTTTCAGGCTTTGCCGCCACATCAAAGGCCAGGATACGAATACGATATTGTCGTTCCAACTGGGTGAGCCAAAGCATCAACCGGTTAAAATCACTTGGTTCAAGAGTAACAGCCAACCGTTCTCCCTGCGGCTGTATACGGGCAATGATGATCCCCTGAGCTGAGGCACTACGCGTCACCGTAGCCGACAGGCTGATCGGTTCGCCCTGCACCGGGGGAGGTGTTTGCTGGCGCAGGCGTGGAGCCTGCTGAGACATCCATTCCACCGTATCCTTCTCACGTGAGATAGTATGCTGCCACTGCTCTGCCCGTTGTTGCCAAGGCTGCCATAGCGTGTAGTAGCACAAGCTCAGGACAATCAACACCCCGCATCCCAATAGCAGCCCACGTTCACGGGGGCTGATCTGCAACCAACGGCGTTTTAGCTCATTCATCCTGTATCCCCAGAATCAATCGGCTCTCTACCCTGCCTTGACCCTGCTTAACTTCACCAGGTTGCACCCGATAATGCTGCCCAATACTGTTCTGGAACTGTTCCAAAGCTTGGAATGAGGGAGCTTGTAGATCGATTTTCATTTCTTTACGACCGGCGTCATAGGACAACGCCTGTAGATGGATTGTCGAGTTTTTGGCGATCAACTGCTGCAACTGACGCATCTGCTCGTTCAACCCGGTCTGTCCGATAGGTTGTAACTCCTGCAAATGTTGTTGCATTTGTACCCGTGGGTTAACCACATTTTTCTCTGCCGGGAACAGTTGTTGGTAAAGCCGCACACTCTGCGTCCGCCAGTATTCTGCCTGTTGCCAAAGCCTATAGTGCGACAATCCTGCATCGACACTCAGTAACAGTAAGTAGCCCGCCAGCACCAGCATCACCGGGCGCCAGGGGCGTAAACCCGCACGCCAAGGGCTAGCACGGGTAAACTCCCCCTGACGTAGATCTGCACCATGATAAACTTCACCTTCTGCCGCCAGTTGCAATAAATCCCGCCTTGGTTGCTCACGCCATTCGAGCGTACCTACCGTCGTTGATGGGGGCGCTGAATAACTGGCGATAAACGATGGTGACCATATCGCCAACAATTCAGGCAGCCAAGAGGATTCCACTATCATCCCGGCATGAGCCTCCCGGCGGAACAGCCATTGATCGTTCAGGCAAACAGCACTCCAACCGTCAGCAACCAGCGGTAGCATCAGCACGTCGGGGAGTAATGCCTGTATGCGAACCCCCAGTTGCTCACAGCGGGCAATCCAGCGCTGCATGGCCGATTTCTCTACCACCGCGACGTCACACTGGTCACCCGTTTGTTGCAAAATGGCAAAGTGAAGATGCTCGACATCTGTTGCCAGTTGCTCCTCCAGCATAAACGGCAACACCTGCAGGCTCTGACGTCGTGCCCGTCGCGGCAGCGTCACCTGATGGAAAGCAAACTCGCTTGCCGGAACCAGTACCCATGCGGGGTAAGTGGCCAGTAGACGTGCCAGTTCCGGGTCAGACTCTCCTGCAGCCAGGTTCCCTTGCCGGTGAGCCCATCGCCACTGTATCGGCTGGGTATCGGTACTGGGTAACCGCAGGATCAACCGTGCTTCTCCGTTGCGCTTTATATTCTCAGTCAAGGCATCACCATCATGCTTAATCCGTATTTCCGCTGTACCACATGAAAACTATTGCCTGCATTCTGCAATAAACTCTGCTGACTAAAATGGTTATTTCCCATCAGCACGCTGAAATTAGCGAGAAAAAAGTCGCTTTTAACCGCCAGCATTGGCTTGGCAGCTGTGGTATCAAATGCCTGTAACGACGATTGAGTCAAGAATTCTGCCACGCTGCTCCATCCTTCACGTGGTCGCTGTTGCAATAACTGCGAAGCCTCTGCTGAAGAAAGTTCGTTTAGAAACAGTGCCACCATTAAAGGCGTTTGAGAGATACGTAAAGTGTTTACATTCACTAGTAACTTCTGTGTTGGCAGTGCGCACACATAAGGCAACAACCGTTGATAAATACCGGTGTCAACGCCATAGACCGTGCGCAATTCGCTAACATCCTTCATCGGTTGATTGGCTGGAAGGTAAGGCTCATCCAGCGCCATATAAACATCATCTTCCGCACCATTGATGCCGGGTTCGCTGTCGCTGTCTATCCAATCGCGCAGGGCGGCAGTCACCTGTTCAGACCGCAGCGGTTCTTCTCCTAGATTGATTAATAGCTGCGTAAATACCTGGGCGGGGTAAGGTATACCTGCCTGTCCCTCTGCTCCTTGATTGATGGCGTTAAGATTAAAGCAGGCTTGAGCATCAACGATTTGCCCCAACACTTCCCCGCCTTCAACCGGGAATCGACGTTCATCTTGCGCCCAGTTTTGTGCCAGATGCGTTTTATTCGGTGAATCCAGCATGTCTCTTTGCAAAATGGTCCCTGCCAGCGCCTCTGCAGCAACGCCATACCATTTCGCCTGCTGGTGATCCAACTGCGCTACCGTGCGCAGATAAGTCCGCCCATTACGTTCTGCAATGGTAGCAGCAACCGTAACCATCAGGGCAAGGATCAACAGCACCACCAACAGCGCAACGCCTTTCTGCCGAGACTTCACTCTTTCGGCCCCTCAGGGAGAGCGAACAAGCGGGTAAGTTCACCCAAGCCGTTCACCGTTAGCGTTACCTCAATCCCTTGTGGTAACGTTGCTGGATTATCCCAGCTATCCAGCCAGGCCCCCTTGGAAAAGAACCTCAGTCGAAAAGCGCTGACGTCGGTGAGCAATACCTTCATCACCGGTGTCTCCCCCTCCTGCGGGTCCGTATGGGAATAACTCAATCGTTCTAACTGATGATTGCGTAGGCGGTAGCCTACGCTCTGTAATTCCGATCTTGGCAGCGTACCCAAAGGATTCTGCCAGCTATTTCTCGTGAAAGAGGCCGCCCAATCTTCACTCTGCAATTGGTAACGTGCGGCAGAAAGCATGCGCTCACTGCCACGGCTACGGCGTGGAATGATTTGGCCAAAGTCCTTGTCCATCTGCACAAACGCCCGTTGCAGCTCAGCCAGGCGTTGCACTTTGCGTTGAGAAATCTCGTCATTACGCATAACGCCCTGCAATACTTGGAATGCACTAATGCTCAACGCAGCGAAAATCGCCAGAGCCAACAGCATTTCCAGCAGGGTAAAACCCTGTGCCTTTTTACGCTTCATTTGCGCACCACGTAGCTACGCAAAAAGACTAACGCGGACTCGTCTTCCTTTTTACGGCGTACTTCAACATCGAGTGCACGCATCTGACTGATTTGGGTATCGACACCCTGCCAGCGCAGGTACCAACGTTCCCCGGCAAAAGTGACCGTTTTTTCGCTCCAACGCTTCTCCGGCCAGACATGCTCCAAATGCAGTTGGACCTGCTGATTATCCGCCAGCCAGCTCGCCAGTATCTTTTCCTCCATGCGACCAATACCGCTCGCTTGCTGTGCCGTGGTTTGCAACAGCGCTAACCCCGCTAGCGCAAACACCACCAGCGCTACAAGCACTTCCAGCAGGGTCATTCCACGTTGCCTTCTCACTCTACGGCCTCATGCTCTGAAGTAGTCACTGCTCCATTCTTATCAACCTGTAGCCAAACTTCAGGGTCGCTATCCGCTCGCAAAAAAAGCAGTTTAAACGGCGTAATTTCCCCACCAGGAAGCAGCATGATATCCGGTTCTGTCGCTTCAGCATTCGCAGACGGCCAATCCTGAAGACCTGGGAACTGCAGTTCAAGTTGCATACCCTCAGGCAGTTCATTGCCCAATGCCGCACGGCGCGGTTGCCACTCTTGCCAGGCATACCCCTGCCAGACATCAGAGCCCGACGGCACGTCACTACTTACTGGCTTTTGCTGCCGCAGGATCTTGAACTGCCAGCCGTTCGGCCGTACCTGTATCCCCAACACCTGACCATTTTGTTGGCTGTCGTCCAGAGCAAAATCCAACTGAGCCTGAAAACGTGCCAATTGCTGTTGTGGGGTATTCTTCTGACCGGCAGGAAATGACATCATCACCAGAGTGGCAGCACTGCCAATCAGCAGCACCACCAACATCATTTCCAACAGTGTAAAACCGCGCTCACGCACTAGGCCGCGTCCCTTAGCTGGCTACTTCTTATTACCGATTGTCCAGTTGCCAATGTCATCCTCAGTGTCCGGCATGCCGTCCGGCCCATAAGAGAAAATATCTATTTGAGCGTGCTGCCCTGGGCTTAACAATTGGTAATCAGCCCCCCACGGGTCCTGCGGTAAGCGGCGGATATAGCCGTCTTGAGGGTAATTACGCGGTTCCGGCTGGGCAGACGGTTTGCTCACCAACGCTTGCAGCCCCTGCTCAGTGGTGGGATAGCGGCTGTTATCGAGCTTATACATGTCCAACGCGCTTTCAAGCGCCACCAGGTCGCTGACCACTTTCTGGTGGTCTGCTTTGTCTTTGTTCCCCATCAGGTTGGGCACGACCAGACTGGCCAAGACGCCAAGGATCACAATTACCACCATAATTTCCAACAGGGTAAAGCCACGCTGATGCTGTTGCTGCATGTTTATCTCCATTAGTTTAGGAACTCATCAAGGTATTTAGTTGCAGGATCGGTTGCAGGATCGCCAAAACAATAAACAACACAACGCCCGCCATACTGACCACCAGCAAAGGCTCAAACAACCCTAGTGCCAATTGCATTTGGGCAGAAAACTCACGATCCTGATTATCTGCCGCACGCTCTAGCATGCTATCTAGCTCACCACTGCGCTCACCGCTGGCGATCATGTGCCGCATCATCGGTGGGAACAGTGCGGTCAGTTCTAAAGCCCGATGCAGGCTCACCCCTTCACGCACTGATTCGGTAGCGATGGTCAGTTGGCTGCGTGCGTATTCATTGGTCAAGACTTCACCGCTAATACGCATCGCTTGTAACAGCGGTACCGCGCTGGCATTAAGGATACTGAGCGTTCGAGCATAGCGCGCGGTATTCAGGCCTCGGGCAATACGACCAATGACCGGCAGGCGCAGCAATTGACGGTGAAAAGCCACGCGGCGCGTATCCTGACGCAACAGCATGCGCATCAGCAATATGCCAAGCAGTATCAGCAGCAGTAACCAAGGGCCAAAAGTCCGTACACCGTCGCTCAATGCCATCAACATGCGGGTAGAGAGCGGTAACGCCTGTTTCATATGAACGAACTGCTCAACCACTTTGGGCACTACGGCAGAAAGCAAAATGGCAATCACGCTGATGGCAACCACGGTCAGTACACAGGGATAAATCATCGCCTGCATAATACGCGTACGCATCTGTTGGCGCTGTTCGGTATAATCGGCCAACCGGTTCAATACCAGGTCTAAATGGCCAGAGGCTTCCCCCGCCGCCACCATGGCACAATACAAGCGCTCAAAGCTGGCGGGATAGCCCCCCATCGCTTCCGCCAGCGAGTGCCCCTCCAACACCTTGGTACGAACTGCCGCCATCAGCGCCCGCTGGCGTGGTTTTTCACTCTGTTTCGCAACGGCATCCAGTGCTTCTTCCAGCGGCAGCGAAGCGGCCACCAGCGTCGCCAGTTGCCGGGTTAACAACGCCAGATCGGCACTGCTAATGCCGCGCTGCCATAGGATACGTTTACCGCTGCGGGCACGTTGGTGTTCATCCTGCCCTTCATCCAGACTCACGGGAACCAGCCCTTGCTCCCGCAGAAGTTGGCGTGCATGGCGGGCTGAATCCGCCTCCTGTACACCCCGGCGTTTTTTGCCGCGCTGGTCTAACGCTTGGTAATGGAACAGTGCCATATCACACCTCTTCCTGAAGCTGGCTTTCCGTGACGCGAACCACCTCTTCCCAACTGGTCTCTCCCGCCAGCACCTTTTCGCAACCGCTGCGGCGCAGCGTCACGTATTCATTACGCAGTTGGCGGGCAATAGCGAACTCACGTTCACCTCGGTGGATGGCAGCGCGAACCCGCTCGTCAATCAAGAGCAGTTCATGAATTCCTGTTCGGCCCCGATAACCGGTAAAGTTACATTGTGGGCACCCTTTGTGCTGCCAAACAGTGGTTCCAGGCAGGATCTCCATCTGCTGAGCCAGCACCGCATCCGCCTGATAGGGGTGGCGACAATCAGGGCATAAGGTACGCACCAAACGCTGTGCCAACACCGCCAACAGTGAAGTTGACAGTAAGAAGGGTTCGATCCCCATATCCTGCAAACGCGACAGTGCCCCCAACGCACTATTAGTATGTAGGGTTGATAGAACCAGGTGACCGGTCAGCGAAGCCTGCACCGCAATCTGGGCAGTTTCGCTATCACGAATTTCCCCCACCAGCACCACATCGGGGTCCTGACGCAAAATAGCGCGCAAGCCACGGGCGAAGGTCATATCCACCTTAGGGTTGACCTGAGTCTGGCCGATACCGTCCAATTCGTATTCGATAGGATCTTCGACTGTCATGATGTTGCGTTCACTGGCATTCAACCGGCTCAGTGCCGCATACAGCGTGGTACTCTTGCCGGAGCCTGTTGGGCCAGTCACCAGAATAATACCGTGGGGGCGTTGGATAAGTTCATCGATCTGCCGCTGGTTTTGCTGCGACATACCCAGGGTGTTCAGATCGAGGTTAACGCTATTTTTATCCAGCAAACGCAATACGATCCGCTCGCCATAATTGGAAGGCAAGGTGGAAACACGCACGTCGATAGCTCGACCACCGATGCGCAATGCCATGCGGCCATCCTGTGGAACGCGTTTTTCCGCAATGTCCAGCCGTGCCATCACTTTGATACGGGATATCAACAACGATGCCAACCGCCGCTGGGGCCGCAGGATTTCGCGCAGCACGCCATCCACCCGAAAACGGATCTGCAGATGACGTTCATAGGTTTCAATGTGGATATCCGACGCTTTGTCTTTAATCGCCTCGGTCAGCATCGCGTTGATCAAACGAATAATCGGCGCATCATCGTCAGCATCCAGCAGGTCATCACTGTCTGGCAGTTCTTCAGCCAGCGTGTAAAAATCCATTTCGTTGCCAATGTCAGCCATCATGCGCCGCGCCTCTTCCGAGTCACGTTGATAGCTGCTAACCAGTTGCTTCTCAAACTCTTCAGCAGTGAGCGTACTGACGGTAATTGCATCTCCCGCCACCCTGCGAGCTTCAAGTAGTGCACTACCCGCGGTATCGGCAACGCAAAGCGCATGATACCCGGCCTGACCATGCAGCAGCAAAATGCGTTGCGCACGGGCATAGGCAAAAGGCAGTTGAGGGCGTAATTCACCGTTTTCCGCTAAGGTATCACTCATTGCTCTCCTCGCTGATAGAACGCGCTGATCGCCGAATTGACCTGGCGGAAAGTGGCCCCATTTTGATCCGCAGGCAACTTCAATACTTCGTTGTTCAGGGTTAACCCTTGGGTTTCTTTGCCACGTAACTGTTGCTGTTCCTGATTAAACGCCTGATATTTAGCCGATGAGGCACGGCGATACTCATCGCGATCGCGGATAATCGATGGGCGGATAAACAGCATCAGGTTGCGCTTGTCAACCTTCTGGCTATTGGAGCGGAATAAGTATCCCAGCACGGGAATGTCGCCAAGGACGGGCACCTTATCAACGCTGTCGCGTACGGTTTTGTCCAACAACCCCCCGACAACCACGGTTTCGCCACTGCCCACCAAAACAGCATTATTTACCGTTCGAGTATTGAAGGTCGCCCCCAGGTTAGCACTGCTACTGGAAGCTGAATCCGCCACGCTGGAAACCTCCTGCTCGATTTCCAGCAGCACTGAATCCCCTTCGTTGATCTGTGGTTTTACCTTCAGTTTGATACCAACGGTTTTGCGCTCCACGGTATTAAAAATGTTATCGCCCGATGTGGTTCGTGAACCCGACAATACCGGCACCTCCTGACCCACGTTGAAGGTCGCCTCCATGTTGTCCAGCGTTACAATGCTCGGCGTTGCCAGAATATCGTTCTTACTGCTGCTAGACAGTGCGGTCAACAGCATTGCCCAGTTGCCCTGGTAAAAACCGGCAGCAATACCGCTAAAGCTGTTCAAGGCACTGGCCATACTGTTGTTGAGAGTGCCATCTTTATTGTACTGATTGACCCCGGCAATCGCGGTAGTGATCGGCAACCCGGTATTGGTGAACTGAGTCACCCCTGCGTGTTTATTCGCCCACTGAATGCCGAGATTCAGACCATCAGCATCTTGTACCTCGGCAATAATGGCTTCAACCAGCACCTGAGCTCGGCGGATATCCAACTGCGCAATCACCTTTTCAAGATCGCGTATAACATCTGGTGCACCGGTGATGATCAGGGCGTTGGTCTGTTCGTGTGCCTTGATAGTGACATCTTTGCGCAACGCCACGGCAGGTTTCGCATCCTTCTGTTCGTTTTGAATACTACTGCTGACGCCAGTCAACACTTCAACCAGATCGGTCGCCTTGGCATACTTGAGGTAAATCACTTTGGTATTACCCTGCACCGCCTGCTCGCGATCCAGTTGCTTGATCATGGTGATAATGCGCTGACGGGAGTTAGGGTCACCACTGACCAACACCGAATTGGTACGTTCGTCGGCGACTAGGTTGGCAGTCATTAGGCTCGGCATTGCCGATTTGCTGGCATCTTTGGTTAATTCGGTCACTAGTTTGACCACTTCGGTCGCTGAAGCATACGCAAGAGGCACGGTCACCACACTGCGATCGCCTACTTTGTCTACCCGCTCAACTATCTCCATCAAACGCTTGATCACCGCCGCACGTCCGGTCATCAGCAGTACGTTGGAAGGCTCGTAGTGCACCACACTGCCCGCGCCAGCATTGTCGTTGAGTTGACGCAGCAAAGGGGCGAGATCCCTGGCCGCTACGTTATTAACCGGCACTACGCGCGTCACCACCTCATCGCCCTGTCCAGGTTCGGCATCATTAGCGACCGGCACCGCAGAGGTTTTGGCATCCTTTGAACGTACCACTTTCAACACGCCGTTCTGCATATCCACAACGGCAAAACCGTAGACGTCCAACACGCTGAGAAAGAACTGGTAATACTGTTCTTCGTTCAACATATCGTAACTGCGTACTGTGATCGTGCCGCGCACGGAGGGATCAATAATCACCGTTTTATTCAGATTTTTACTGACGGTGTTAATGAACTCCTGAATATCCGTCCCCTTGAAACTGGCCGAAAACTCAGCACTCCATCCTGACCCTGTACCCAACAGCACGGTAGCCAACACCAGAATGCGTAAGCTCCTGATTATCCCTTTTTTAAACAATTAATTATCTCCAAGAGCAATGTAGATATCCTGCAATTGACCATCGCGTTCGACGGTAAGATTCAGTTCACTGAGTTCAGGCAGTTGTTTCAGTGCCTGCTGAGACTGTTGGGCATCACGCAGATCTAGACCATTAATAGCCACAGCCAGATCGTTTTCCCGCAACCCAACCTTTTGGAACAACTCCTTTTGCACACCAGGATTCAGGCGATACCCGGTCAGTTTGTTACCTACCATGACGGGGGAGATGTTCAGGTAGTTCAGAATATTTTGCGGCTGCTGCTTCAGTTCAGCCTGAATTGATAGGGGTCTCTCACCGCCCGCCTTGGCCACAACGGACGACTCACCGAACAGATGCAACGCTTCATAACGCCCTTGATAGCTAATCACCACTCGATCGGGGTATATAGCCGCGATTTTGGCGTCGTATCCCGGCGTGTTGTCACCAATAGTCAGACTAAACTGCTTGCTGCCTTTGGCGATAATAGCAATAGAGTGTGCGGGGGTCGGGCTTGCCACAATGCCGGTCAAATTGATTTTAAGCACCGAAGGTGGTGCCTTAAGCAAAGAGGAATCAGACCCGGCAATATCTACAGCCTTAGTGGAAGCTGGGGACGCAGTACCAAACAGGGTAAAATGAGTGACCACTGCCGTGTCACTGCGCGCTTTACTTACCTGCGGTAAATTTTCTTTGCTCAGTACAGGGGCTGGGATTTCAGAAGGTAACCAAAGGTGCCAAGTCAGCATAGCCAATTGATTTAACATCAGAAAGAGGGCTACATACAGCACCCAACGTGGGGTTAACCACTTTAAAACGGATCCCTTGATTGACAATGTCATCCCAGAAAATTGCATCATGCTTTCTCTTAGTAATATCCCTGTAAGGAAAAACAATACCCAATGTTTTAGTCGCCGTGTGCCTGTTATGCATTATGCCAAGGTTCTGCGCAGCATCCTTGTTTTTAGCCTCATACTTTATACAAACTCACATAACGAAAAAATAATTATTTCCCGCCAAGTAAAATTTTCATCTTTCTGTTTTAAAAGTGATTTATTTTTTTAACCTAAATAACAATTCTGGCCTTTGTGGGGTTCATCATCCCTACCCGGTTGGGTATCCTCCTTCCCCCTACGCCCTGAGGCCTCCCCCAACAGGAGGATGCTCCTGCCCCATCAGCAATATCTAATGCCCTTGTTTTACAAACGAATACCGTCTCTTACTTTCTATTATGTGAGTCTGATATACCCAAGTTACTTCAAGATGCAGGTAGGTGGCGCGAACAAGAGACAAATTGGTCTTAGGCCGATTTGAACACTGTGGAAAGCGCCCTAGGGGACGAAATCCAAGGATGGGCCGAATAACACAGCCAATCCTCCTACATCTTAAAGAACAAAGGGTAGAGGGAATTTAGAATGCTTAAACATACCTGTAATGCCCTACTCTTAAGTTCGTTGGTGTTACTTAACGGCTGTGATAACAACAATTCTTCCAGTATTAAAGCCAGCACACCAAATACGCCTGATACCCCTACTCCCAGTGACCAAGAACCCGTTGCGCATTTACCTAACGTTGCCATCCCCGGTGAAGCAGTCGTCGCTGAGGGGAACAGGGCAGTGATCCATCTGGTTGATGTCGCCGCTGTCAGCAGAAAAGCGGCAAGAAGTCTTCCCAGCACTAAAAACCTGTTTTTGTGGAACAATGATACCTGTGACGCACTGAAAGAACCCCTTGCGGGCTGGGATGACACCAGCAACACCCCAACAGGCAGTGATGAATACGGCCCCTATTGGGTGATAGATCTCAACAAAACGACCGGTTGCATCAACTTTATTCTGCGCGATGGTACCAACAAGCTGATCGACGCAGACATGCGTTTGACGTTTAGCGATTTCCCCGACCGCACAGTGTCTGTCCTTGCGGGCAGCAACATACTTTACGATACTCGCGCCGAAGCTTTCCGTGCCGCATTCGGGGTCGCACAGGCAGAGGCACACTGGGTAGATAAACAGACTATCCTCTGGCCCGCCGGGAAAGATAAACCGATTGTTCGCCTTTACTACAACCACAGTAGCAAGGTAAGCGCCAACAGCGAAGGACAATTTACCGATCGCTATTTCTCTTTGACCCCCACCACCCTCAGCGAAGAGACGCGCGTGCGCTTTCCACATCTTGCCAATTATGCCGCATTTAAGTTGCCGGAAAATGTCAGTGTAGACGAATTACTGACCGGCGAAACCATTGCGCTTGCTACCGATCAGGATGGGGTCATCAGTTCAGCTACGCAGGTACAAACCGCCGGTGTGCTGGATGATCGCTTCTCTGCCGCCGCCGAGGAGCTGGAGTACGGTGCGGTGATAGGAGGTTCTGGTATCACTTTCCGCCTGTGGGCACCGACCGCCCAACAGGTAGCACTGGTGCTCTACAGCGTGGATAAAAAAGTGATCGGCAGTTATCCGATGACACACGATACTGACTCTGGTGCCTGGTCTTATCAGGGCGGCAGCGATCTCAAAGGGGCTTTCTACCGTTACGCGCTCACCGTTTACCACCCACAATCGCGCAAAGTTGAACAGTACGAGGTGACCGATCCTTACTCTCATAGCCTCTCGAGCAACTCGGAGTACAGCCAGGTCGTCGATCTCAATGACAGCGAATTGAAACCCGAAGGCTGGGACAGCCTGAGTATGCCCCATCCACAGGCGACCCAAGCCGATATTGCCAGCATGGTGATCCATGAATCCCATATCCGCGATCTTTCTGCCTTTGACCAGACGGTGCCTGAAGCCATACGCGGCAAATATCTGGCGCTAACCGCAGAAGACAGCAATATGGTCAAACACCTCAAGCAACTGGCGCAGTCGGGAGTGACACACGTTGAATTGTTACCAGTGTTCGATCTGGCCACGGTGAATGAGTTCTCAGATAAAGTGGCCGATCTGCCACAGCCCTTCAGCCGTTTGTGTGAATTGAACAGTGCCGTTCGGCAGAGCCGCTTTGCTGATTACTGCAACAGCGCCTCGACCATAAGTGAAGTGCTCAACGAACTGAAGCAGGATGATAACCAGAACAATCCGCAAGTACAGGAATTGAACGGCTACGTATCACAAACCGATTCCTACAACTGGGGCTACGATCCTTTCCACTACACGGTGCCGGAAGGCTCCTACTCCACCAATCCAGAAGGGACGCTGCGTATCAAAGAGTTCCGCACCATGGTGCAGGCCATCAAACAGCAGTTGGGTATGAACGTCATTATGGACGTGGTGTACAACCATACCAACGCTGCGGGCCCAACCGATCGCACCTCCGTGCTGGATAAGATTGTGCCTTGGTATTACCAGCGCTTGAACGAATCGACCGGTAGCGTGGAATCTGCCACCTGCTGTTCCGATTCGGCACCGGAACACCGGATGTTCGCCAAGCTGATTGAAGATTCTTTAGTTGTCTGGAGTAGAGACTACAAGATTGACGCTTTCCGTTTCGATCTGATGGGTTATCACCCTAAAGCCCAGATCCTCGCGGCACGTGAAAAAGTCAACGTGGTGAGCCCTAACGTTTATTTCTTTGGTGAAGGTTGGAATTCCGGGCAGGAGGATCGCTTTGAAATCGCCTCACAAATCAACCTGAAAGGCACTGGTATTGGCACCTTCTCCGACCGCCTGCGCGATGCCGTGCGTGGCGGTGGCCCATTCGATGAGAAAGAAGCTCTGCGGCAAAATCAGGGGTTGGGCAACGGGGCTGGCGTATTGGCCAACGAGCTGGCCCAGCAAAGCGAAGATTCCGTGCGCCATCTGGCCGATCTGACACGTTTGGGGATGGCGGGCAATCTGGCCGAGTTCTTGCTGATCGATAAAGACGGTAACCTGAAGAAAGGCAGTGAAATTGACTACAACGGCGCAATCGGTGGCTACGCCAGCGATCCTACCGAAATCGTCAACTATGTCTCCAAACACGACAACCAGACCCTGTGGGATATGATCGGCTATAAAGCGGCAAATGAAGCCGATCTGGCAACCCGTGTGCGGATGCAGGCGGTTTCTCTGGCCACTGCATTGCTGGGTCAAGGATTGGCCTTCGATCAACAAGGCTCCGAACTGCTACGCTCCAAGTCCTTCACCCGCGACTCCTATGACTCCGGTGACTGGTATAACCGCGTTGACTACAGCTATCAGGACAATAACTTCAACGTAGGTATGCCGCGTATTAGTGATGATGGCGTAAACTACGGGATAATCAGCCAGGTAAAAGACGCGGTTGCTACGCCTGACTGCTCAGAAATCACGCGAATGACTGCGTTCTATCAGGAGCTCACCCGGTTACGTCACTCCTCACCGCTTATCACTCTGGGAAGCGGCAGTGAAGTGATTAAACGCGTTGATTTCCGCAACACCGGTGCAACACAACAGTTAGGGTTGCTAGTGATGACCATTGATGACGGCACTCAGGCAGGTAAAGATCTCGATCCGCAAACCGATGCACTGGTGGTAGTGATTAATGCGGCACCAGAAGCCAGAACGATAAGTGATTTTACGGGTAAAAATCTCAGTCTGAGCGCTATTCAGCAGGAATTGGGAACCCAGTCGCTGGCATCAGGTATTGTTATCGCCACTGATGGCACCATCACGGTACCCGCGTGGTCGGTTACACTACTGGCTAAACCGCAGGGATCGTCCCAGGGTATAGGTCTACCCGTGAGCAGTAAATAACTCATTTCAACCTCACGCCTTTACAGGGCGTGAGGTTGAAATCCCACTCAATCCAGCAGGTCGGAGTAATCACCGCGTTGATAATCAGCCAGCGGTTGCCAAGGTAACCGCTGCGGATCGGCAAAGGGTGTCGCTGTCATACGTTGGATCGAGATGCCATGACTATCTCGTTGCTCAATACTGCGAGCATACTGACCGACCACGTCCCAGGCCACTTTGGTGGTTTTCTCCCCTTTATGCAGCAAATAATGCTGTATACCATCAACAACCGGGCCTTGTTTCTCCATGCGGCTCAAGGCTGTGGGATCAACCAGCCAGTAGGCTGAAGCCCAAGATCCGCCGTACCCTACGTTGCCGTAGTGCGCCAACTCCACATCAATCACGCGTTGCAGATTGTGCAATACCAGCTGTACGCTCACTTTGCCGGTTTCAGCATCTTGCTTTATCAACAGTGGTGCCCCCTGAGCTTCACTGTGCGCATGCCCCGCATGAGGGGAAGCAGGCTCATGATCATGCTCTTTGCTTTCAAGCACAGCAGTAGGCAGCTCACGTTCGATCCAAACCACACCCGCACGGCGATACATTAGATCGGTATAACGACTATCTCGCGTGATACCATCATGCCCTATCGCCCGGTTCTCATAGTCCAATCGCAGGTTGACGGACGGCACAGCATCTGCCTGTACCTGCGATCCTTGCTCCGCTGCACCAGAAGGTAAAACTGTCGCCATCAGTAGCGCCAGACCAAATATTCTCCGCCAGTCCATCATAAACCTGCTGCCTCTTTCACTTTGAAAAAGACTTTGGTGTTATCCATAGTCCCTTTAAAGATTTGTGAACCCGCGCCGTCGGCGTAAAGCATGACATCCCCCCCGGCATGCGTTTCCGCTCCAGGAGCTCCCAGGTTGATCCCCACTTCCTGCAGGAAATTATCCTGTGTGGTGTCAATATCAGTGAGATCCTCACGTTCTGTACCACGTGCTGGAGCAACCCAAGGGGCATTGTTATCCTCCACATTGATTTGGCTACTGCCGCTGGCATTGGGACGACCACCGTTACCAAAAACCAGTGTTGTGTACGGTTTGCCGTCGGCCGCTTTGGCCAGTTCTCCATTCTGGTAATCGTAAACCTTGCCAAGGATCGGATTACCGATCTTGCCGTAGCCGTTAAAGGCAATGGAGTGGTCATGGTCAGCGGTCACTACAATCAAGGTATTTTTAAGACCAGGGTCTTTGGCCTCCATAAATGTGAGCGCCGTCTTGATGGCTTCATCCATCGCCAGAGTATCTTCCAATGCACGTTTGGCATTACTGCCGTGCAGAGCATGATCAATACGCCCGCCTTCCACCATCAGGAAAAAACCTTTTTCATTACGGCTGAGCACTTCTAACGCTTTCTCCGCCATTTCGGCCAGGCTTGGCTGATCCAGATCCTGATTGACCCGATCCAGTTCGTAAGCCATTTCACTTTGTGCGAACAAACCAAACAGTTTATCGACCGAATCGGTGTTCAGATTACGCAATTGAGAACCACTGTCGACGTAGGTATAACCTGCACTCTCCATCGCACTCACCAGATTCAGATTATCGCTTCTCTTGCTTCTGGGGTTAACCGATTTCGGTAGGTAGTTACGTTGCCCCCCTCCCATCAACACATCCACGCCATCCCCCAACCAACTGTTGTAGTTAGGATGCCCAGGTACGGATTGTTCAGCGATAGTGTTGTAACCATTACGATTACAAATATGGGAATAGGTGGCCGCTGGCGTCGCATGACCCACTCGGGTGGTTGATACCGCGCCAACCGAACGCCCCATAGCCTTGGAGAGTTCTAACAAGGTTCGGGCACGTTCACCATTGCCCGCTGGGCAGGTACTGTCCTCGCCCGATATATACTGTGCACCGTCGGCAGTATAGGCCTTGGTATCGGCAGACATTGAAATCACTTCATTGTTTGCCTTCACACCGGCCATATACGCAGCCATAGAGGGGGCACTGTCGGTGGTTTGGGCATCATTGGAGAAAGTTTTAATACGTGCAGCATACTTCAACGACTGCATAGTCAGTTCCGCGCGCTCACTGCTGTTCAGTGAGCCCGGCTCAGCCGCCAGCTGTTTCTCACCTTTGTAGATACGTGCCGCCGTTACGGTCACTGGCCCCATGCCATCACCCAAGAAGAAGATCACGTTCTTGGCTTCGTTTGCGGCGTAGGTACTCCCACTAGCAAACGTTAATAGGCTCAACAGAAACAGAGAACAGCCATTGGTTTTGCCCACAGATTGTCTTTTTTTCATCATTTTGCTCATTCTGGAAAGAGGGGTTGCGCTGAGTGAACGAGGGTTCACGGCAAGTCAATCGCCTGCTTAATCAGGCTAAACACCCGATCGTTATTCAGCGTTCCACTGAACAGTTCCGACCCCATCCCTTGCGCTGCGAGGAAAACATCACCACCACCATGCGTTTCTGTGTTTAAAGGAATAACGGATTCCTGCAGAAAATCGGCACTTTCCAGCTCGTGGTCGTCGATAGGGCCACGGGTTGCCTTATGAGCAGGGCCATTACCGAAACCGATAATGGTATACGGGTTACCATCCACATCCGTTGAGTCAACACCACTGACATAATTCTTCACGATGCCTAACACCCCAGGATTACCCTCCTCCGTTTTGCCAGTGCGCTGTGCATAGCCATTCATTTGCAACGTGTGGTCATGGTCGGCAGTGACTACAATCAGGGTATTTTTCAAATCGGGGTCAAGCTGCTGCATCTTTTCCAGTGCCACTTTGATTGCCTGATCGAACGCAACCGTGTCCTGCAAGGCCCGGCGAGCATTAGTCGCATGAAGGGCGTGATCGATACGGCCACCTTCTACCATCAGAAAAAAACCTTTTTCTTTAGCAGCCAAAGCATCAATCGCCTTTGACGTCATCTCTGCCAGGCTAGGTTCCTGCTCCGGATCGCGATCCAGGTCATAAGACATGTGATTAGGCGTGAAAAGGCCGACGAGTTTGCTACCATCAACCGGCAGTTGATCGAACTGCTGCTTGTTTGCTGCATAGTGATAATTGGCTGCCTGCAATTCTGCAACCAGGTTACGCTGATCGCCGCGAGTCCCCCCCGCCGTCTTTGGTGTGAAATAGCTAACGCCTCCTCCAAAGATCACATCAATACCCTCTCCTAGCTTGGTATTAAACCCTGTGCCACCGGGTACTAACGCGGCGGCAATAGTGTTTTCCGCATCCCGATGGCAGATATGGGCATAGGTCGCCGCAGGTGTTGCGTGCGTGACCCGCGTGGTGGTCACAATCCCGGTGCTATAGTTCGCGGCTTTCATTTTTTCCAGCAACGTTTCCACCGCCTGACCGTTGTCCGGCGGGCAGGTACTGTCAAAATTAACGTGATAAGCTTTGCCCTGCGGGTTTGTGGCCAAGGTGTCTGGGGACATTGAGATCACTTCATTATTCGTCTTGATCCCCGTCATATAGGCGGACATGGAAGGCGCACTGTCGGTCACCTGTGCGTCGTTCGAATAAGTGTGGACAAACGCGCTTTCCGGCAGGGTATCGATCGTCAGATTGCCCTCTTCACCAACGCTATAAATACGTGCAGCAGTCAATGTGGCAATACCCATACCATCCCCCAAAAAAAACAGCACGTTCTTAGCGGGCTTCGATGCTGAGTTTTCAATATTGTTAACCGAATTACTGTCATTGCACCCTGATGCAGCCAACACCAATCCGAGAATCATCAGGCTGAGCATGTTGTGTTTCATCTAACCTCCCTATCTAAAATTTCGTTTTTGCATTCATTGCTAGCACATACAAACTATAGGGAGCGTGTGACAGAAATATGTCAGTAAAAGAAGGAGATAAGATAATGAACACGGCAGGTTACGGAGTAAACGAAAAGGCCCCACAGGATTGGGGCCATTGAGCGGGTTACAGCGTTACGAAGGTGCAATCAAGCTGGCACAACCTAACGCAAATCACTTTTTCCTAGGGATCGGGTCTAACCTCTCTCACCACTACCGCGCCCACCAAGAAACTGGCGATAACCATAAACAGGTGCCCCTCGGAGGAGTCTAGTAGGAACGAGTTGAAAAAGTGGCAGGCCATATAGCTGCCAAGCACGGCTACCAGCAGGTTGCGGCAGGCTACTGGTTGACGCCAGGCCGCCCGAAAGCAACAGAACATCCAACCAAGGAATATCGCCAACCCGAGCAGGCCACTATGTACCGTTTGTAGCAGATACTCATTATGTGGGTTATGTACGTTGTAGCCGCTTTCCACATTATTGTACCAGAAGCTCCCGGCACCATTTCCCAACAGCGGTGCCTGTTTGATCAGGCGTAATGATTCACGGACAAAGCTGGTACGCTGCCCCATCGAGTTGTCACAAACCTGATAGGCTAACTCCGCCGGAGCCAACACACAGTGGCGGATCTCCTGTAGACCTTGCGTCAGGCGTTCCGTGGCACGATTTGGTATCAAAACCAACGCGACGGCAACCAGCAGACCACAAAACAAAACCCCGATACGCTGCCGGCGCTGGAACGTCAACAACAACCAGATGCCTACCCCCGCGAACAGCGCAACATAACCAGTACGGCCTTGAACCATTAACAACACATTAGCGGCTGCCAAAACAACCAACGCACCGTATATCAGACGTTTCACGCCAGATTGCGCAAAGGCGCGAGACAACCACACCAGAGCGGCCAACGCCATAAACACGTTTTGTGTTATCTGCAATTTGAAAACCGTCGGGTTCTCTGGCTCAAGCCCCCACAGTGTGACATGCCCGATGCCCGACGTCAGACTGATAGCCAGTATCACCACATTGGCCAGTAAAAAACCGTCGACAAACCGAGAGAACAATCGTTTATCAATCAGGAAGAACAGCGCTAACGGCAGTATGTACAGCAACTTCTGGTATTTGCCTACCATCTTCGGGCCGTAGTCGTGGTGCTTGGTTAGCAACGAAATAGCCAGTAAGGCAAACATTAAGGCAGGTAACCAGACCAAAGGATCCTTAAGTAACGGCATCACATAGCGGAAATCCCGCTGCCACAGCACGCAAATCGCGGCCAGCGCTAACGAAATATTCATCAACGCGTTAGAGCTGGGTAGAAAAATTCCCAGTAAAAATGCAATCAGGCTGAACAATTGAAAGCGAACGGGCGTGAGTGGCAACGTAGAAGACAGGTTTTTTGATGTCATGGCGATGGGCTTATATCTGGGTTAAATGAACACGCTGTCTGTAAGCGCGCATAATCTCTGGTTGAAGCGTCTTCGTCCATAAGGTGGTGGTCAACAGCTTGGATAACGTCCTTGGCAGGAATGGCATCCAGATAACGTTCTGTGGTATCGGTATCTATCTCATTAGGGGCCGGTAATACACGATAATCCCCTGCCCATAATCGGGTGTGCGGTACCTGCCAAGGGGACCATTGTTCCAGATTACTCGGGCCAAATAGCACAACGGAAGGGGTTTGCAGGGCCGCAGCCATGTGCATCGGTACAGAGTCCACACCGATAAACAGCTTCGCCCGATCGATTAACACGGCTAGCTCCGGCAGTTCAAGGCGACCAGCCAGATTGATCACCTGATGCGGCAGGCTAAGCCCCGCTTCAATGGCAGCTATCATAGCGATTTCATCCTCTGCACGTCCTCCGGTCAGTACTACGGTTTCCCCTCTGGCCGTGAGGTGATTGATAACCTCGGTAAAACCCGCTATAGACCAAGTCTTGAACGCCCAACGGGCGGTAGGTTGCACCAGCACAAAACGGGTCACGTGGTGTAGTTGCTCCAGACGTTCAATCTCATCAACATCAGATTGACGGTAAGCCTGTGTCACTTTGGTCATTTGGTTTGGCAACGCCAATGGGGCAAGAATATCAAGATTATTCAATACGGTGTGCTGCTGCTGGTGTTCGTCGGTCGCCACCAGTAGAGAGTGACAAGCCTGCCACAGCCAGTTGTTGCGTTTAGAGTAACGAAATCCCAAGCTGAAAGATGGTTTCAGGAAGCGGCAATATAACGCCGCACGCCACTGGTCAGACAGATTAACCACCAAGTCGTAGTGCGCACTCCGCAGCCTATTCCACAGGGCCTTTTCCCCGCGAAACTGCTCTTTGAAACCCTGATGCTTAAGGTTACGATCTACGGTGTAGGACTGAAAAACATCTTGATTCCCCGCCAGCATCGCTTCAGTGCCCTTATAAACTAGGACATCGATCTGTGCGTTAGGGTAATTGACACGCAGTGTACTGAGTAGTGGCGTCGTCAACAGTACATCACCAAAATGGCGCAGCTTGATGACCAGTATGCGCTGTACCTTATTACGATTGGATAAATTGCCAGGTAATACCGTTTGGCGGGCAGATAAAGCTGTCGGTTGGGTAGTCGTCATATTTCATCATCTCGAAACAATACAAAGGCTCCCTTCCACGGAGGTCGAGGCGTTCATCACTCGTCGACAATACGATTAGCCGATACCAATATAAGACGATATGAATAGCCACCAACGCGGCAGAGGCCCTATCGCCTGCGCATCTCGCTGCGCCGCAATGCTACATTGTTCTAAATAGCAGTTCAATAAGTTATTATTTATCAACAATACCAGTGACTAACGCTATTAAATAACATCGTATAGAAACTTCCACATCTAGAGTGAAGCCAGATTTATCTGTAGCACTGGCTCTGCTTTATACCTAAGTGAATTAACGTTGTAGATAGATGAAAACTAAACGACAAATCTGCTAGAGGAAAATTCAAACAACTCTTGAGCTACGCGCTGAGTGAGTTTCAGCGTTTAATGAGGCCGCCAACGGCGTTGTAACACAAAAAACGATGGATGATATCGCCGAACGCCCGGTAATCACGGTCATTCCATCGCTCCTTTTGAGCCGAGCGTAAACGTTTACCCCATTAGTAAACATTCACCCATCCGCACTGCTTAGTAATAAAGTCATTGCTGCTTCTACTTTGCTTGGCGTGTATAGACTTTTCCGATGCCAATTTGAGCAAGAGTAAACTCCCAACCAGAGTTAACTGATATGACAAAATCAGCACCAATCAGTAAAAACCAGGTAAGCAACCCACTCCCGAATTTCGTCAGGGATCCCTGAGGCTATGAACGTGAAAGCGAATTCGCTGCTGAAAATGTGCATATCAAAACGCCAGTTGGTTGAGCATGCAATGTCATTGCTCATGCTGACAGAGGCGAGCAGTACCATTCAGCAAGTCTTACTGAACTTCGTAGAAATCGGTATGTACCGAGCACTTCACAAGCGATAGCAGATATAATAATTTTATTTAAATTTCTTAATGAGAATTAATAAAAAATCTTGCTGTAGAATGGCATTTAAAATAGTGAGATTCGCAGCCAATCAACATAGTGAAGACTGTATTTGACACTATTTTACACAATAAAATATTGATAATCTTTTAAGATGGGCGTTTTTCAATGAGATTTTTTCAAAGGTAAAACACAAATACTGAAAATAAATTATCTTTATAAGTGATAAGTAAAAGTATTTACAAAATAAGGTTGCAGAACGACAGTGGCGTTATTGGAAACTTTCTTTATTCATTAAGGCGTTAGCTAGCCTTCTTTCAACAATTACTTTCCATTATCACCGATAGAAAATATTTCCTTCACAACCCATAAGCAAAATCTTATACTACTTTAAAATAAAGTTATATCCATCATTATACAGATAAACATTACCTCACAATGCAAAGCTTACGTCCTTGTCAGTCGAAGTGATTGGGTCATATTACGTTGCATAGTTAAAGTAAGGTAAATTTATCAGCATTGAGGGGAAGATTTATAGGGTAATTTTGGGTAAAAAACACCGTTGACATTTCCACAGCATATTACCCAATACTTGAATTGACACGACAACAACAAGATAAACTACCAATGCATTACTTTTATCTTGTTTTGGCTTACTTCCAAAAAAAGATAATAATCCAAATCAATAAAAGCGCTATTCCTTAACATAAAACATCAGTGACATAGAGAGAAACAGACAGCACAGTTATGAAAAACCTGCCTAAACCCAATCAATTAAAAATGTTCCAGTCAATTATAGAACACGGGAGTTTTCGAGCTGCCGCCAAAGCCCTGCATCAGACCCAACCTGCATTGACACAATCAATGAATGAGCTTGAGAAGATGTTGGGAACTTCACTTCTGATTCGCGGACCACGTGGTGTGGTACTGACTGAAGCAGGCAAACTCTTTGAACCCCGGGTTAAATTAGTACTGAAAGAGTTAGAACGAGCTGTCAATGAAGCAAAGCAGCTTAGCACCAACTCCCGTGGAACCATTGAGTTAGGGAGTTCGTCATTGCCATTTTTTACCATGTTGCCATCGGCAGTCCAGCGTTTTCATAAACGCTTTCCGCAGGTCAACATTAATCTTACGGAAGGACAACTTTCCGAGCTATTACCTACACTACGTGAGGGGAAATTAGACTTTGTCATCGGTGCAACGTCGCCGGAAACTGTTCTAACTAGCGATTTTATCAAAGAGCCATTCTTTACTACTCCTTTTGCGGTTGTAGCACGCCGTGGGCACCCACTAGCCCAAAGCACCTCACTGAGCCAGCTCAAAGAGGCAAAATGGTATTTACCAACAGCCAAAATAGGTTACTACAGTGAACTGGATGCCCTGCTTTTCCCTGAAGGGGAGCAAAAAGCACAAACTATCATCAGAGGGGATACCGCAGCGACAGCATTGCAGATGGTCATAAATGCTGATTTTCTGACCGTGGCCGCAAAAGAGCTCCTTCAGGTGCCTTACTTAAACCAACAACTCTGCATAATACCCATCGCAGAACCATTACCTGATGCAACCTACAGTTTTATCTACTCCCATCGCCTGCCACTGACGATGGTGGCAAAAACGATGATAGACAAACTGCACAGAGAGTGTAAGAACTACCCTTGGTACAGCAAGGTTGAGCAATAAATGACTTTAGCCGCCATCTTGTCGCTTGAAATCACTCGAGTATACACAGATTTTTATTGACCAAACTTACGTTATTATTTATAGATAGCGCAAAGATAGGCGCTGAATATAATCACATGCCATTGCAATTAAAAAACTTATTTTTATCAGCAATGAAAATAAGTTAACTCCCCAAAATAGACTGCGTGAAATTTATCACCTATAAAAATTACTTTATTTACGTTCTTTGTAACACCCAATACAATAGTGGCTAGCTAATAGGGGAGCGCTACAGAAAAAAGGATGTCATAAAATTGTCATATAGACTCTCAAGAAATCAAGCACCACATTCACAAAGGCAAGGGCAAGGACTCATGGATAAACTGAGTATCAAAAAAAATCCATTTGAGATATGAACTCATATAAAAAAGAGTTCATTAATTAACTTTAAACTTATCGTTTTAGACATTTTACGAAAGTATAACCCGGTGTTTTCATTACCACCAACTCGACTTATTGTGATTATTTTTTAATTTCACTCTATATTATTATTCGCAAAACTCATTTTACTGATATGAAAAAATAGCCACAATCATTAAAACCCAAATCACAGTCTAATGATTGGCATTAATTTTAAGCCAATTAATTACGCTTTCAAATCTCGATAAATAGATGAGGCAGCTGTACCGAGCCGATCTTTTGAATATTGAACATATCGTTTTAATTTATCTATAAGGTATTTACCGTGAAAAAACACGTCGTACTCTCTGCCAATAATCCAGAGACTCCTAAAAAATCTCGGCTATCCATGCTGTTAGCCTGGGCTAATATTGTCACCCAAGTCGCCTTCCCCATGAGCCTGGCTTATACCCCCGCCGTCATGGCGGCAAAGAAGGCCCATACTGAAGAGGAACAGGCAACGGCCAACGCCGCCACCCGTTTAGCCGGTGTGTTAGCCAGCGGTGACCCAACCAAACAGGCTGAATCTATCGCCCGTGGAGCCGCGACCAGCTCGGCAAACACCGCCGTAGAAAACTGGCTCAATCAGGTTGGCTCCGCCAAAGTACAACTCAATGTGGATGACAAGTTGACGCTTGAAGGCAGCCAGGTCGATGTCCTGTTACCACTGCAAGATACCCCAAGCTTGCTCACTTTCAGCCAGTTAGGCATGCGCTATATCAACGACCGCCTCACCCTTAACGCGGGCATCGGCCAGCGTCATTTCCTCGACCAGCAGATGTTTGGCTATAACCTGTTCCTTGACCGAGACGTTCAAGGGCGCCATTCACGCATTGGTCTTGGCGGCGAATATGCCCGTGATTACCTGCGTATCGGCGCCAACGGCTATTTTGGCGCTACCGGCTGGAAGAACTCACGCGACCTGGACGGGTTTGATGAAAAAGCCGCCAACGGCTTTGATATCCGCACCGAAGCCTATCTGCCCGCTCTGCCACAGCTGGGCGGTAAGCTGGTTTATGAACACTATTTTGGTGATGAAGTCGGCCTGTTTGGCAAAGACAACCGCCAGTCCGACCCGTCGGCCTTTACCGTCGGCGTAAATTACTCCCCTATTCCACTGGTGACCCTCGGTGCTGACCATAAGCGCGGTAACAGTGGCATGGAGGAAACTCGCTTCAACCTCTCCTTCAACTACGCCCTTGGCACCCCCTTGTCGCAGCAGCTTGACCCGGCCAACGTGGGGGCAAAACGTACCCTGGCGGGCAGCCGCTACGAGCTGGTTGACCGTAATAATGAAATTGTTCTGCAATACCGCGAGCAACAGTTACTGAACGTGGTCATGGCCCCGCTGATGCAGGGGGATTCCGGCCAGACGATCGCGTTGCCGATCACCGTCACCAGCAAGCATGGCGTGGCGTCGTTTGAATGGCAGGCCGACGGGTTTACCGCAGCCGGCGGGAAAATCATGCCTAAAGGGCAAGGGTGGCAAGCGGTGCTGCCCGCGTACAGCCTGCAGGGCAATAACAGCTACCCGATCAGTGTCACCGTGGTGGACAAAGCGGGTAACCGTTCTGCCCCTGCTCAGGGGGAAATCGCCGTGACCGGATTCGGTATTGCGGCAACCTCCGAACTGACGATTAAAAATGCCCGCTTGCCGGCCGATGGCCGTTCTACCACGCAGGTAGAATTATCCCTGAAAGACGGCAGCGGCAGCCCCATCAGCGGGATCGCCGGGCAAATCACGTTGGACAGCGAGTTCCAAGCACCATCCGTCGCCAACAAAATCAGCCCGGCTGCGGCTTCAGCGCAGCAACCAACGCCACATACTATCGGTGAGATAACCGAATCCCCAGACCGTCCTGGTGTCTATCTGGCCACCTTTACGGCGGGCAGCAAAGTGGGCGTGGTGAAACTCAGTGCCAACATCACCGGGGCAACCCTCGCCGTGAAACCGGCTACCGTCACCCTGGCGGCAGACAATACGACGGCGACTCTCGATAAAAACAGCCTGTCTGGCAAAGACGGCAGCACCCTGGCCAACGGCAAGGATGTGAACACCGTACAACTGCCGGTCAAAGACGCCAACGGCAATCCGATCCCCGGCTATGACGTCACCTTTACCGTCACCAACCCGGATGGCACGACTCGCCAGCAGACGGTGACCACCGATGAGAACGGCATCGCCTCTCTGCCGGTGACCAGCAACCTGGCAGGCAGCGTGAAGGTCGAAGCAGAAATCGGCGGCTTGACCAGCAGCACCGAACTGAGCTTTGTCGCCGACAGCACCACCGCCACCATCGACCAGAACGGCATGGGGGCAAAAGCAGGCAATACCGTCGCCAACGGCACCGACGTCAACACCGTGCAACTGCCAGTGAAAGACGCCAACGGCAACCCGATCCCCGGCTTTGACGTGACCTTTACCATCACCAACCCGGACGGTTCAACCCGTCAGCAGACGGTGAAAACCGACGAGAACGGTATCGCCTCTCTGCCGGTGACCAGCGATAAAGCCGGCAACGTGAAGGTAGAAGCCAACGTGGGCGGCGTGACCAACAGCACCGAACTGAGCTTCGTGGCTGACAGCAGCACGGCGAAGATCGAGGAAGACGGCATGACCGCGGCAACAGGTAATACCGTGGCCAACGGCAGCGACAGCAACACCGTGCAATTACCGGTCAAGGATGCCAACGGCAACCCGATCCCCGGCTTTGACGTCACCTTTACCGTGACCAATCCGGACGGCTCTACCCGTCAGGAGACCGTGACCACCGATGCCAACGGTATCGCTTCTCTGCCGGTGACCAGCGACAAAGCGGGCAGCGTGAAGGTCGAAGCCAACGTGGGCGGTATAACCAGCAGCACTGAACTGAGCTTTGTAGCCGACAGCAGCACGGCGAAGATCGATGAAGACGGCATGACCGCAGCGGCGGGTAACACCGTGGCCAACGGCACCGACAGCAACACCGTGCAACTGCCAGTGAAAGACGCCAACGGTAACCCGATCCCCGGCTTTGACGTCACCTTTACCGTCACTAACCCGGACGGCACTACCCGTCAGCAGACCGTGACCACCGATGCCAACGGTATCGCTTCTCTGCCGGTGACCAGCGACAAAGCGGGCAGCGTGAAAGTAGAAGCAGAAGTCGGCGGCGTAACGACCAGCACTGAACTGAGCTTTATTGCCGACAGCAGCACGGCGAAGATCGATGAGAACGGCATGACCGCAGCAGCGGGTGACACCACCGCCAACGGCAGCGACGTCAACACCGTGCAGTTACCGATCAAAGACGCCAACGGCAACCCGATCCCCGGCTTTGACGTCACCTTTACCGTGACCAATCCGGACGGCTCAACCCGTCAGCAGACGGTGACCACCGATGCCAACGGTATCGCTTCTCTGCCGGTCACCAGCGATAAAGCCGGCAGCGTGAAGGTCGAAGCCAACGTGGGCGGCGTCACCAGCAGCACTGAACTGAGCTTTATTGCCGACAGCAGCACGGCGAAGATCGAGGAAGACGGCATGACCGCGGCAACAGGTAATACCGTGGCCAACGGCACCGACGTCAACACCGTACAACTGCCGGTCAAAGACGCCAACGGCAACCCGCTCCCCGGCTTTGAGGTGACCTTTACCGTCACCAACCCGGACGGCTCTACCCGTCAGCAGACCGTGACCACCGATGCCAACGGTATCGCTTCTCTGCCGGTGACCAGCGACAAAGCAGGCAGCGTCAAAGTGGAAGCAGAAGTCGGCGGTGTGACGACCAGCACTGAACTGAGCTTTATTGCTGACAGCGGCACGGCGAAGATCGAGGAAGACGGCATGACCGCGGCAACAGGTAATACCGTGGCCAACGGCACTGACGTCAACACCGTGCAATTACCGGTCAAGGATGCCAACGGCAACCCGATCCCCGGCTTTGACGTCACCTTTACCGTGACCAATCCGGATGGCACCACCCGTCAGGAGACCGTGACCACCGATGCCAACGGTATCGCTTCTCTGCCGATCACCAGCGACAAAGCGGGCAGCGTGAAAGTAGAAGCAGAAGTCGGCGGCGTAACGACCAGCACTGAACTGAGCTTTATTGCCGACAGCAGCACGGCGAAGATCGAGGAAGACGGCATGACTGCGGCAACAGGTAATACCGTGGCCAACGGCACTGACGTCAACACCGTGCAGTTACCGGTCAAGGATGCCAACGGCAACCCGATCCCCGGCTTTGACGTGACCTTTACCGTGACTAACCCGGATGGCACCACCCGTCAGCAGACGGTGACCACCGATGCCAACGGTATCGCCTCTCTGCCAGTGACCAGCGAACAAGCGGGCAGCGTGAAAGTAGAAGCAGAAGTCGGCGGCGTCACCAGCAGCACCGAGCTGAGCTTTATTGCTGACAGCAGCACGGCGAAGATCGATGAAAACGGCATGACCGCGGCAACGGGTAATACCGTGGCCAACGGCAAGGATGTGAATACCGTGCAGTTACCGGTCAAAGATGCTAACGGTAACCCGATCCCCGGCTTTAGCGTCACCTTTACCGTCACCAACCCGGACGGCTCTACCCGTCAGCAGACCGTGACCACCGATGCCAACGGTATCGCTTCTCTGCCGGTCACCAGCGACCAAGCGGGCAGCGTCAAAGTGGAAGCAGAAGTCGGCGGCGTGACGACCAGCACTGAACTGAGCTTTGTGGCCGACAGCAGCACGGCGAAGATCGAGGAAGACGGCATGACCGCGGCAACAGGTAATACCGTGGCCAACGGCACTGACGTCAACACCGTGCAATTACCGGTCAAGGATGCCAACGGCAACCCGATCCCCGGCTTTGACGTCACCTTTACCGTCACCAATCCGGACGGCTCAACCCGTCAGGAGACCGTGACCACCGATGCCAACGGTATCGCTTCTCTGCCGGTGACCAGCGACAAAGCGGGCAGCGTGAAAGTAGAAGCAGAAGTCGGCGGCGTAACGACCAGCACTGAACTGAGCTTTATTGCTGACAGCAGCACGGCGAAGATCGATGAGAACGGCATGACCGCAGCAGCGGGTGACACCACCGCCAACGGCACCGACATCAACACCGTGCAACTGCCGGTGAAAGATGCCAACGGCAACCCGATCCCCGGCTTTGACGTCACCTTTACCGTGACCAACCCGGACGGCTCTACCCGTCAGGAGACCGTGACCACCGATGCCAACGGTATCGCTTCTCTGCCAGTCACCAGCGAACAAGCGGGCAGCGTGAAAGTAGAAGCAGAAGTCGGCGGCGTAACGACCAGCACTGAACTGAGCTTTATTGCTGACAGCAGCACGGCGAAGATCGAGGAAGACGGCATGACCGCGGCAACAGGTAATACCGTGGCCAACGGCACCGACGTGAATACCGTGCAATTACCGGTCAAGGATGCCAACGGCAACCCGATCCCCGGCTTTGACGTCACCTTTACCGTGACCAATCCGGACGGCTCAACCCGTCAGGAGACCGTGACCACCGATGCCAACGGTATCGCTTCTCTGCCGGTCACCAGCGAACAAGCGGGCAGCGTGAAAGTGGAAGCAGAAGTCGGCGGCGTCACCAGCAGCACTGAACTGAGCTTTGTAGCAGGCGAGATGACAGCTGTAAACTCGAGTCTGGAGACTGGAGCAACCAATATCGTGGCAAACGGGACGGATACAACGCTGATTACGTTGATGCTGAAAGATAGCAACAATAACCCGGTAACCGGTCAGAACGTCACCTTTAGCAGTACGTTGGGTACGTTAAGTAGCGTGACCGAAGGCGACAACGGGGTCTATACCGCGACGTTGACCGCAGGTGTGGCAGCGGGTATTACAACACTGCAGGCCAGCGTGGGTGGCAATCCACTGAGCTTGACAACCAGCGTCACATTAGTGCCAGGAGCGGTAGGCAGTGAACAATCGACGTTAATGCCAAGCAAAGCTAGCATTAATGCCGATGACCGCACGGGCTCTACGCTTACCCTTACTGCCAAAGATGCGAACGGCAATGCCATTAAGGATCTGGATATTGAGTTGGTTACCGACCTGGCTGACACCGAGATAACAGCAGTGGTTAACAACAATGACGGTACTTATACCGCAAGTATCAATGGTACCAAGGCCGGCGTTGCCAGCATTACCGTGTTATCTTCCGGTGTTACGTTAGAGGGGCTGTCAACAGCAGTGACAATAACGCCAGGGGCATGGAATGCCGCGCAATCCACTCCCGTTATGGGGGTGACTAGACAGACTCTCGATGTAAGGCAAAGAGGTAACATTTTCATGAGAAACTATGTGACCCTCAAAGCACTACCGTTATACGACAAGCACGGCAATACCATTTCAGGAGAGTTGATTTATAACCTCAGTGGTGCAAAACTCACAACTGTGACGTCGGTGGCATCTAGTGTAAATGGTACTGATGGGGCAACAATCAAGAGCGATGGAACAGCTACTTATTCTCCTGCCAATGATGCTTATGCGACTGAGGCAGCGGCCTACGCGAATAGGTTTATCAGTACCGATGTTACAGTCACAGTAACGGGCATTAAAGATGATTTCAAAACGACGACAGTGAATAAGGTATTTAAATTGGGGGCTGGCTAATAAGTAGTATTACCAGGTCATCAGATAAAGTATCTCTTGCCTGATCGGTATTGTATTCAACACTAGATAGGCTGGCCACAACACCTACATATACCCCCCCCACTTTCGAGTGGGGGATATCCGTTTAGTTACCGCCATTGCTCTTGCAAAACTCACTGCTTTTCCGCAAATAATAAGCAGAAATATATTACCTTTTAAAGGTAAGTCACTAATCCCTCAAAACCACACTCCATCAGTTTTAAATGCCGTATTGATATCTAAAAATCCTAATCGAGCCCCCTAAAATTTCCTGGCATTTACATTTATTGGTCCAGCATCTAGGCTTAAATTTAGAATCTTCCATCAGCGTTAAAACCTATATGGTGAACCATGAAAGAACTGCCAAAAATCAATCAGCTCAGGGATTTTCAGGCAATTATCCATTATGGAAACGTCAGAGCCGCAGCGCAGGCTCTGTTTAAAACTCAGCCTGCGATGACCAAAAGCATTCAGGAGTTAGAACGGATACTGGGGGTAACCTTACTTGCCAGAGGCCCACAAGGCATGGTATTAACCGAGATGGGGCGCGTTTTTGAACCCAGGGTCAACACGTTGCTTAACGATCTGGAAAGAGCCGTAGACGAGCTGCATCAACTGAGTGAACAATCTCAGGGCAATGTCACTTTTGGCTGTTCACACCTCCCCGCTTTTAGTGTGCTTCCCTCTTTGATTAATGCGTTTCAAGAGAAAAACCCGAGTGCAAATATTACGATTGTCGAGGGACAACTTTGCGAGTTAATTGCCCCAATACGCCTGGGGCGATTAGATTTTTACATTGGTATTGAGTCACCTGAAATATCGATGAATGAATTTACGGTTGAAAGCTGCTTCAATACGGAATTTTGTATCATTGCAAAAAAAGGACATCAGCTCTCTAACTGCCGTTCATTAAGTGAATTGAAAGGGGCAAAATGGTTTTTTCCGAGCACAAGAAGTGGATACTTTAAGGGTTTGGAAGATTTTATTTTTCCAAATGGCAAAGAAGACAAGAATATTGTGATTTATGGTGACTCGCTAGTCATTGGTGAACAACTTACTTTAAATGAGGACTATCTTTTTATTGCTCCCAAAGCAACCCTTGAGATTTCTTCTATCAAAGACCTTATAACAAGGGTGCCAATAAAAGAGAAACTGCCTGATGCGCTATACATCTTACTTTATAGACAACAACAGGGATTAACTCCGCTGGCCAGACAACTGATAGATAAAGTTAAGCAGGCATGCTTCTGTCTGCTGACTGATAAAAACCAGTGATAGGGTAGAACGTGATGACATTGACTGTATCAAGGTTACCGCTGGTTGCCCCCGCAGATATCATTGCGGGGGCAACCAGTCTATTTATTCGACAGTCACCGGCGTTACCGCAGGTGCAGGCCGCACGCTGACACGTTGCTTCAGCACATAGCAGGCAACGATACCGAAACAGGCCATAACAACGGTATAACTGAAGTATAGTTGATAGCCCGTTTTCTGGTCTGGGGCATAGTCCATAATGTAGCCATTGATCAGCGGAATAAAGATGTCTGGGCAATATCCGATGGCTGAAATCACCCCAATTGCCAGGCCGAGTTTACTTTCTGGCACTTTCAGATTCTCTATAATCGCCCAATACAGACCACGTACGGCATAAGTCAGCAGACCCACAAAGAGAATAAAGAAAATGCAGAACCCGACGACAACATTCGCCGGTAAGTTGACTGAAGGGATACAGATCAGCCCTACCAACCCTAACGCACTCAACGTCAGCGCGTGGGTTAATACTTTGATATTCCCAAACTTGTCGCCCAAAAAGCCACCGCCAACGCCACCTACCGGGCGTAACCACAGTTTTATGGTCGTGATCGTGCCTGCCATCACCGCAGTCAAGCCCCAACCGCCGGACTGTAAATACCCAGAGAAACTGTAAGTGGACCAGAATAAATGGTAGCCAGAGGAAATAATGATGGCGATCAACCACACTTCAGGCTGCCGTAAAATATAACCGAGATCCTTGAGTAAACTTTTATTGTTTACTTTAGCCTGTTTCTCTTCTTTCTCTTCAGGCTGTTTGCTTTCGAAAGAGATACAGATAAAACATACGCCTGCTAAAAAAATGCAAAACCAGGAATACATGTGAATAACATAAACCAATCCTTGAACGATATTTGTATCGTCCGGGCCCACCGTTACCGAGAAAATATAGAGCGCAATACTGGCCAGAATTGACTCAACTAAACCACGGCCTCCATCATAGATACCATAGAAACGCCCCGCTTCATTTTTGGAAGCCAGCAGTTTGATGCGTTTCATCACTGCGCCCCAGAAGGTTAGCCCGGTTGTCACTCCCCAACCTGAAAAGATAATCAGTAGCGCTGTGTACGAAGGCAAGGTGCTATACCACAAACCTAATAACCCTGTCCCTAATAGAGATAAAGTGATCAATTTCATCGGTTTTATTTTATCAGCTAACCAGCCACTGGGCGTATAGCAGATAAAGAATAAAAGCCCCATAACAGAATATAACTCACCGAGTTGTACATGGGAGATATTAAAGGCATGGATCATCGTATCCTGGTAGATTTGCCTTAAATATAGCATAGGGTAGATTGCCCCACCTGCGATGGTCAACAGCAATATTTGCAGATATCTGTTGCTGTTTTTTATTGGTGTTTTATTTACTCTATTTTCCATAATTGTCTACCTGTATGATACTGTTTCAACCTTAACATTCCACACAACGAGACACCCTACCCAGGTACTGAACCAATACCTGGGTACACCATCGTTTGTAGATTGGAATATACTCGTCATACTTCAAGTTGCTTGGGTGTTGACTGCCTTCGTTCACCCCAGTCACTTACCTGAGTAAGCTCCTGGGGCTTCGCTCAGTTGCCGCCTATAAGCAACTCGAATTATTTTGGGTATAGTTTTAATAAATGACTTTACGTTGATGCTTTATTAAGGAATTTATGAACCTCTGATAGAAGAGGATCGGTGTAGTCTCTTATTTTGGTATACACATTGCTATTAATGCCATCATAGTAAATATGGTTTTCCTGATTAGGGGAGTATTTTTTCTTAATATGAACCATTTCTCTTTTGGCGTGATTAAAATCTTCCACCAGCCCTAATCCAACAGCAGCACACATGGCAGCACCAAGGCAAGCAGAGCTATTTGCCTTAAGGGTATAGGTTTCTTTACCAAACAGATCACAGATAATCTGTACTAAAACATCACTTTTTGCCCCGCCACCGATAACATAAATAGTATTAATTGAGGAGGAGATTTCCTTGAGCATTAAATCAATATTATTTTTTATCGTGTACGCAATCGCCTCCAAAATAGAACGGTAGATATGATATTTCGTATGCCGCTGATCAAAACCAAACATAACTCCTTTACGGAATTGGTGGCTAGGTGGGCTCAACCAGTCAAGAAGGGTTATCAACCCCTCAGAACCGGGTGCAATCGATTCAGCAATACGGTTTAATACGTCCTCTTCGCTGATGTTTTCCATCTCTGCGATCTTGCTGATATCTTCACCAGCCAGATTTTTAAACCAACTGACCGTCCACATGCCACGTCTGATCCCTGTGGATTCGTAGACATACTTAAAAGGTTCACATGCTAGGGTTGGGAAGAAAGTCTCGGCATTAGAGTAATAATCATGACGATAGAGCATGGCTGAAATAAATGTCCCCAACGAGATCATAATTTCATCCGCAGTGTCAATACCCGCACCCAACACTTCTACTGCTTTGTCATTGCCTGTAGCAAATACGTGAATATCCGAACGTAGACCAAAACGCTCAGACAGTTCCGACCTCAGTGGGCCGTAACTTTCACCTGGCTTGATCAATTCGAAAAGTTGGCTGCGCTTTAACCCCTGAGATTGGATTTCAGCGTCATCAGCCCACTGTAAAGTTTGCCAATCCATCGGCCAATATACTTCCTGGTTGGAACAGCTGTCTTTAAAGGAGCCAGTGAGCCTAAAACCCAGATAACCGGAGGTCGTAGTCACATATTTCACTGCCTCATTTTGGTGAATATAGGGTTGTGACATACGCATGTCCATCCAACTGATGACAGGTTCAGCCAGGTCGCCTTTTTCATCCAGTAAAACCCTGCAACAGCGAATAGTACATAACCCTATTCCCAAAATCTGGCTCCGATCGCCAGTGAAGTTATCAAGACAATTCTCTACGGCTCGTAACAAGCTTTCCCAGAGATCGTCTCCAGGATGATAAACAACACCCGGTGCGGGTGTTTCAGTACTCTTTAATAAATCGCTGCCATAACAAATTTCATTTCCCTGTTGGTCAAAAAGACCTACTTTGGTACTTTGTGAACCACTATCAATACCCATTAATAGATTTTTCATTATTCATTTCCATTATTCTTGACACGATCGATAGTTGGATAAAATTTTTATTAATTGACCTTATACTTGTTATACTTCAGTTGCATGCCTATTAGTTGCACTCGATTTCATCCCTACTGAGCCACTGCAAGCAACATTTATTCAACTTAAGTAAGTTAAAGTATCTGCAACACTATCGAGTTTTTGGCATACGCTCCGTCCGTGGACCGTATGCCAACAATTAATTAAAAAATATAAATAAAACTATAACTACAGAGGCAGTATACTCGTCATACTTCAAGTTGCTTGGGTGTTGACTGCCTTCGTTCACCCCAGTCACTTACCTGAGTAAGCTCTTGGGGCTTCGCTCAGTTGCCGCCTACAAGCAACTCGAATTATTTTGGGTATAGATATAATATTTATTTGTCTTTGAATCGTGTTTCACTGTTATTCAAAAAAATGCTCAGTACCTGGTTGTGGATAAATACAACCAAAGTTCATCACTCCCTGTGGATCAAAAGTTTCTTTCAAGCCTTGCAGAATATAATATGCGCTACCGTGCTCATCCTTGGTCCATTCATTACGATATTTACCGATACCATGATGGTGACACATAGAACCGCCCAGTTTTAGCGTTTCTTCGACAATGATCCGCTGAATAGGGTGATGATAAATACGCATTTCATCTTTAGGCTCGCAGTGAATATTGTAGTTATAAACAAAATACATGTTGGTGCCGTTAATATAACTGTGCGAAGAGTGCCCCCCTAGCATGGTGAGATCGTCGCTACGCTCGAACTCACTGCGGATACGCTGGATCACGCGATCATAGATTTTGGGGATCATTTCCCAGCTTGCTGAGATCTCGGTGGTGAAACCATCATGTCGGCTATGGTTAACCATGTCATTCACCTCTTGTTCGATCCTGGCCTGCGACCAATTAAGATGATTGAACCAGTTTTCAATCAACTGGCTTTTGACAGGTTTTAGTATCCCGGCAGAGTTTTGCTCAATGATGGCATTGATCCCGTCGATAGTGGCATTCACGATCCCGGATGGCCCTTCCACCATGAATATCAGTACACACTTGCCTTCATGAAAAGCGGAGAAGTGCTGTGCTGCATCTTCTTCTGAATAAACCCGTGCAACTGAAGGGCGATAACCTGCAACCATGACATCACGCAGGATTTTGATACCTGATGCCACGTCTTTGATTAAGTGACCAATAAACTTGTTGTTTTCTGGATAGAAGGTGAACAACTTCACCGTGACTTCGGTGATAAAACACAGGCTGCCTTCATTACCAATAACAACATGCCGGATATCCGGCCCACCCGCGCGTCGTGCAACACTCTTGATGCGTGAAATATGCCCGTTCGGGAACACACATTCTAAGCCAAGTACCATATCCTCAATTCCGCCATACAAGGTCGAGAACTGGCCAATACTGCGGGTTGCGACCAATCCGCCATATTGCGCAACGGGTTTAGACTGCGGAGAATGGCCGGTAGTCAGACCCAGCTTGCGTACTTCATCTTCCAGCGTTTGCAGACAAACACCTGCCTGAACGGTGGCTTCCATGTTGTAGGGATCAATTTTGACGATTTTATTCAGCCGCGCAGAATCAATCACCAAGGTATTCTCTTTCCAGTTTTCCAGCCCCCCCTCTGTAGCCGTCTTGCCGCTTCTTGGAATAACGTTGATGGCATTTTCATTGCAAAACTCAAGTATCGTGGCAACCTCGGCAGCACTTTCTGGCAGCACAATTGCTGTAGGGAGTGGAACATTCAGTTGCTCTTTAGCCTTGGCATATTTTTTATATCTGTCGGCCGCAGCATCATACAGCTTGGCATGTTCAGTGATGACCTGATCCGTTTTCAGCAACTTACGTAGCTGCTCTAATGTGTCATGCTTGTTCATAATTACCCTTATCGTCTTTTTATTAACGCACTAAAAAACCGCCATCAACAGCGATCACTGAGCCGTTGACATAATTGGAAGCATCCGAAGCTAAAAATACGGCGGTTCCCATCAAATCGGCGATGTTCCCCCAACGGTTAGCCGCAATATGGGAAAGCACCCGTGCATTCGCTTCAGGATCAGAACGCGTTTTTTCAGTTAATGGCGTTGCATAATACCCTGGGGCAATAGCAGTAACTTGAATATTGAACTGTGCTAACTCGTCGCAATAGGCTTTAGTCAGGCCAACAATGCCATGTTTACTTGCCGAGTAAGCAGGAGACCATTGCCCACCCAAATAAGAAAACATAGAGGCAATATTGATAATTTTTCCACTTCGTTGCGGGATCATATATTTGGCAACTTCGTGAGACATTTCAAAAGCCGCGCTCAAGTTGAGCGCAATCATTTTATCCCACTGTACACGGGTAAATTTAAGGACATCCGGCTCGTTGATACACATCCCCGCATTATTCACCAGTATATCGATTGTGCCAAAACGAGCTGCAACCTTATCTATTGCCTGCTGTGGTTCACCTTCCTGGGTGATGTCGGCGAGAATAAACTGATATTCGCTGCCACACTCTTCAACCAACCGACGGGTTTGACCATCGTCGTCAGCAATGGCAATAACCGCAACATTAGCCCCGGCTTTAGAAAATGCAATGCTATACGCCTGCCCTAATCCACTGTTACCTCCGGTAACAATCGCTGTCCTCCCCTTGAGGGAGAACAGATTCAAACTAAAATCTGTGATTTTTTCCAACATGTTTTTTCCTGATGAATATTTAACTTTTCACTTTCACATCACCTCATCCTGGTTAACATTTATAGCAAAAATTTTCCATTAAAAAGTCGATCAAGTCACTTTAATGGAAAAAAATAACAATAAAAGATTTAAAAAGCAAAAAAAACAACTTAATTGAATTTTAATAACGATTTAATAAATTCAATTGAATTAATAATCTTATAAAAACAATATTTATGGTTTTTAAAACTAAAAATAACTACTATTAACGCTAAGAAATGGGACGATAAACGCGCCATGAGCTTATATCGTCATGCGGCGGGGTACTCATCAGGCAGATTTTCTCGTAACATTAAGCCGTTGAGTAAAAGTGGTAGTTTAGAAATACGACCTATAATAGCGTTAATTTCAGGCATTAATGGGCTGTTTAAGCGCTGCGTCTTCATACTTGAAGCGCCACGATCACCGCCCTCTGGTCAGGCTTCTGCCTACCATGCTGCAATTTGAGATCTTTTGTGGATCGTTCAGGACATTACATCGGAAATAAATCATGATTAAAGTTGATTGCTCAAATCTGAATGTGTTGGAAAAAAAACTACTGGACAGTACCAAGGGATACATTCAGCATAATTCAACGATCTCTATTACTGAACTCAGCACGCAGCTTGATGTTTCAACATCAAAAATCTCTAAATTTGTCAGAAAAATGGGGTTTGAATCCTTCAAACAATACAAAAAATTCATTATCAGTGAACAGAATGACGCCCCCCCGCTAAAACCTTCTGACGAATTACAGCGCATATCAGATTACATCGCAAATTTTGACGATAACCTGGCGAATGACTTCTGGTTGAAGATAAAAGATTGCAATAAGTTAATCATCTATGGACTAGGTCCCTCTTATATTTGTGCTGATTATTTCGCTTATCGCTTGCGTATTTTTTCTGATGTATTCACCTTGGCAACTAATGAAATCACCACTCTCAGGAACGCCGATAATAAAGATACCAAACTCTTGATACTCTCGACTACAGGACTATTCAAGTCTTTTGATGAGGAGCTAACTGGATTGAATTATAAGGAAATTATCTTTTTATTTGAAGAGTTCCGCTACTTCCCAAAACTACAGAAAAATACGCTTTTTTATCTCACTAACAGCAGCGGTAATAGCGCACTAAAACCCTACGAAAAGTCGCGAACATTGTTCTTTATTTTTTTGGAAGAAATTATACAGAAATTCAATTCAAAAATTTAACGTCTCTGGAATCGCCCCTATTCTCAAGAGCATACAAGTGACAGATTGGCGGCAAGCGAGTAAAGCCTCTCGAGCTTGCCGCCTTCACGCAACGCCAATCATTTAGCCAGCGTCATTCAACTATGCTGGCGGTCATTTGAGTCTGCGGCACCACTGCTGGCAGTTAAGGGATGGTTACTTAAAAATCGCGGTTACGCTATCCTGCTCACCGGCATAAGCATAACCACGATACATCCCTTCACTGTTGAAACAGAGGCTGATATTGCCTTGGGCATCAACGGCTATCAGGCCACCTTCCCCACCCATCGACGACAGTTTTTCCATGACGACCTTATTGGTGGCTTGCTCAAGGGGCAATTCCGTATAGCTCATTAATGCACAAACATCATAGGCAGAAACCATGCGCATAAACATTTCACCCGTGCCGGTACAGGAAACGGCTGCGGTGCGGTTATCTGCGTAGGTTCCTGCGCCAAAAATCGGGCTGTCACCAACGCGGCCAACCTGTTTATTGGTCATCCCGCCCGTGGAAGTGGCCGCAGCGAGATTCCCTAGGCTATCGAGCGCAACTGCACCAACGGTGCCAAACTTCTTTTCTTCATCAATAGGTGCCGGTTGTACGGTCAAGGTTTCAGCACTGTGATCGAGGGCAGTTCCCCCCTGGAGATCTCTCACACGATAGAGCTGGTCGCGACGTGCTTCGGTAGAAAAATAGTTGCTGTCCACCAGTTCCAGGGACTGCTGGCGGGCAAAATCCTCGGCGCCATCGCCTACAAGCAACACATGCTCACTCTGTTCCATGATTGCCCGTGCCGCTTTGATCGGGTTTTTAATATGTCTGACGCAAGAAACCGCACCGGCTTGCAGATCTTCCCCACGCATGATTGCCGCATCCAGCTCATGGGTTTCTGCGTGGGTAAATACCGCGCCTTTACCCGCATTGAATAATGGACAGTCCTCTAACATGGTCACCGCCAGGGTTACCGCATCGACGGCACTGCCCCCATCGGTAAGAATTTTTTGGCTTGCCGTTAAAATAGCGCGCAATGCACTATGGTATTCCTGTTCTTTTTCAGCCGTGACGGCCTGGCGACTGATTGTTCCTGCACCACCATGGATCACGATAACGGGTTTTATTGGTTTCATTTTATAGCCTTAACAAGTTGCTGATTATGAGCCGCGATCAATTAATTCTTTCCACATGGTGGCAGGCCACCTGGATATTGCCAAATGCACGTAACTGGGGTTCGTCCTGTTGGCAACGTTCATCGGCAAACGGGCAACGCTTATGGAAGGCAAACCTGTAGGCAGATTCAATGGGCTAAGTAGCTCACCCATGATCTTAATCTTTATTTTGCGATCTTCCCAGACTCACATTCTCAACGGCGCAAACGATTTTTCACGCACACCGAACTCCACGGAAAGATTACGAATGTCTAACAGACTCATGTGTTCACCTTCCAGCATGATAGGAAGAACAGTGATACTCCGCTGACGGTCAAGATGTGTTCTGAATGGCGCCATCCATACGTTAATTTAATTCATCAATTAATAAGCGAAACTATCCCAATATGCTTATCATTTTCCAAATTTCAGGAGATTAGTGACTTTGCTCTGCTCATTCTTTTGCAACGGTTTCACCGCCTGGATTTACTTGGGTACATAGACATATCGTGACAGCTTAATTCCATTTTTTGGACATACCAAAAAAATAACCTACAGCAGATATATTTAACTGATAAATATCATAAAAAAAACCATCATCACTATAAATATGATTATACCGTACAATCCAACGATGCTTGATAGCCAAAACTATTATTGAGCTTCAAATAAGCTCGGCTCAATTCGTTTAGAACAACATGCCTACTAAACTTCAAACAGTCTGCTTACAACTTTCATTACTGAGACTCACTCTACCAGGCTGCCGTCATGAAAATTAAATCATTAAGGGTATAGCCCATATATTTATTACATTTATAGAATGTATATTCATATAATGAAAAAAGGAGGCGTGTCATTTTTTGTTACACATGCGTATTTAATAAAAATATTATTATTTTGTTGTTACTCTTTCGTTTGCATCAATTTTTTTGATCTATTTTTACAAATCATTCCACTATGGAATTTATTAAAAACAAACTATAATCCCCAACGTCATAGGAAATAACCCATCTAAATTAAAGGATAATTATCATGAGAAATATCAAAAGAATCATTGCTATCTCCATACTGTCCCTGATTTCTTTCGGTAGTTTCGCTCAGTCAATTTCAGCAACAGGGAGTACACTTGACACAGCCGAAGCCAGAATTGCAGCTAAAGCAAAAGCTGCTGGTGCAAAATCCTATACCATCACAAGTGCTCATGTGGGTAATCGCGTTTATATGACTGCTGAGCTATCAAAGTAATTCAAGCCAGTAACATCCATAATTTGATACAAAAAAAAATAACTTGAAGCCCCAGTCACTAAGTAAATAAGTGGCTGGGGCGTTTCTATCTGCAAGCGATTTAAATGGCACAACTCAGTAGCAAAAAACCTAATCAATTGAATTATAATGATTAACCCAGCTACAGGAGAGATAGTCTCATAAATAGCCCCTACAGCTTGAGGGGCGGCAGGTACATCACATAGCCATCAAGATTTCGATAAAGTCATTGGTGATTACCGGAGTGATTGGTTCATTACGTTTGATTATATAAAAATGGGCACTGATATCGAGTTCATCAACCTCTATCTTCTTGAGACTTAGCTGTGAATTGTATTGTGAGACAACCTGATCGGTTAGCAGGGCAAGATAACCTTGCTGCTTAACCAAACACCAGGTGGCAAGAAAAGAGTCAGTTTCCACAATGTTAGCGTGTTGATTAAGTTGAGGCACAATGTCTTTTATCGCTGCATGGCCGACAGCACTGGAGCGTGGGATTACCCATTTGTTCTCGTTAAAAGGTTGTTCAACAACATCCTGATTGCTTGGTTGATAAAGAGAAAACTTCTCACATTTAAAATCCTGAGTCACCAGATCGACACAGCTAATTCCTTCGCTTAAGCTGCACACAACCAGATCTAGTTCACTATTCCTCAATTTTGCTACCAATCCTTCAGGGTTATCCTCAACCACCGTCACGCGAGTGTGGGGGTAATGCTGATTAAAGGTCTTAAGTGCTTTAGGCAAATAACACATGAGTGGATACGTGCTCATTCCAACACGCAAAAATTTCTCTCCCGACTCTTTCATACCACGAACTTCATAGATAGCATTTCTTAATTCATTGGTAATCGTGTCAATACGCTTATAGAACGCCGCCCCTACCTCAGTAAGCTTAACACCTCGGTTGCTGCGTTCTAAAAGGCGTGAGCCAATGTTTTCCTCAAGCTCTTTGATAATACGACTGAGCGTAGGCTGAGAAATCGCTAATTTCTTAGATGTTTCATGCAGGCTGCCACAAGAGACAATATCTTTAAAGATCGTCAAGTGAGATAGCTTTGGCATACTTTTCATGGTGACTTTTTCCCATTCTTTTAATTAGTAATATAAAATCATAAATGAAAGACTAAACCAATAACACCTAGTAGGTGGAAAGGTTTTTAGTCTTGCTTGATAACGGAATTTGCAAGAAATCAGCACGCAACTCACGAATAATATCAGGTTAGCCTGATACAAAGATTCGGCTATAGTACGCTTGCTTTATCATTTTATCAGCCAATAAATTATTAACTGTTTTATCCAGTACAGCAATCGTCACCGAAGCTGGCATTAATGTCGCAGTGCTCACCACATCATCATCACCGAAAGGTTCTATATCCAGGTGCGAAATAAAAAACTCTCGGTTTACAACATTCCCTTAAATTTATCTAATACATCACATTGCTCATATTCAAAAGCAATAACACATCTTTGATATATACATTCACTATTTACATCACTGAATGGTTGTTTGTTAATAATATTAGCTATCGGACGCAATAAAATATTGGCAGCTAAAGCATCTACCGTTGCGGCTAATGTATCACCATACAATGCACACCCCGCGCAAGCGCCAACGGCAGCAGCCCCCCAAAGTGTTGCTGCTGTATTCAGGCGGTGTCCCTCAATGGCAACAGTCCTCTGTCTTGACCACAAAAGGGGCACAGTCTGGACACAGTTTTTAAGCCAGAGCCGCAATCTGATCGCTTAACTCCTCGCCAATCTCTTCGATCAATTCGTGCATAACTTGTTTAGTCCTGTTCTCGCGTGGGGTTGTGATTTGATAATTACCGGTAATAGTGCCGGGTTTTGAACCTAACAAAATAATGCGGTCTGACATCATCACTGCCTCATTGACACTGTGGGTCACCATAACCATCGCACGAGTCTTGATTTGTCGGGTGGACCAGATACGCATCAGGTCACTACGCAGATTATCCCCTGTATAAATATCAAGGGATGAGAATGGCTCATCAAGCAGCAGTAACTCAGGTTCCACCGCGAGTGCGCGTGCAAACCCCACCCTTTGGCACATGCCGCCGGAAAGCTCCCGAGGAAAAGCGTTGCGGTATTTTTCCAGGCCAATCAGGTGCAACATTTTATTAACCTGATTATCGATAGTTTCCTGAGAATAACGCTGTGCCTGTAGGCCAAAGGCAATATTTTGATATACCGTCAACCAAGGGTAAATGGCAAACGTCTGGAAGACCATGTTGATCTGTGGATCCGGGCCCAATACCTTGCTATCACCCAATATGACTGAACCAAGATCAGGTGTGATCAACCCTGAGATAATACGCAGTAGCGTGGATTTACCTGAGCCGGATTTACCTAATATACTGACCACTTCTTTATCGTAAACGTTGAAGTTAATTTCATTAAGCACTAAATTTGAATTTTCAGTGACAGGCTGAAAACTGTGGCTAACGTTACTGACAACAAGCAGCTTTTTCTTTTTGTTCATCACTTTACCTTTAATATTCTTTGAGTCTAACAGTTGGCTTTTAAATGACTTATATACTCGCCATATTTCAAGTTGCTGAGTGTTGGCTACGTTCTATCGCGCCAATCACATAGCAGGCTATGGCTCCAGAAGCGTCAGCCTTGCCGTCCACAAGCAATTCGAATTATTTAGAGTATAGCTTTATATACGTTCCGATTTTTTGGATATATATGAAAAAACACCGTAGTGTTACGATAATGTGTAGCCATTGTTGACAACTCTTGCCAAGAAAATACGTTTCCAATATTTCCCTTTATACTTCAAGTATATCTGCATAGACTTTATTGCATATCTGAGTACATTTGGCATAGCCACTGAAAGATACCTAAGAAAATAAAGCAGGATGAAATGACGCTATCAAATAGCATATCCTGACACTTTCAGAACTAAAAAAATTCATTAGTCTGAACCTTCAGTATTATCAGCAACAAATAGTGAAATATCACCATCTATAATGTCATTCCATAATAATCAGGTGGTCATATACTACTGACAACAAGAGGGACATTCAATTTAAAATAACTTTATTAATAACCCGAAAATGTAATTTTATATTAATAACGAAGAATATTAATAAAGCCTTCCTTCGAGTTAGCAAGTCTTCAACTTTTCTGTAACCTAAATTGGTGTTCTTAATACCGCTACGCTGTACGTTTGAGGTAGTGATAAGGTACAAGGTACGCCGACACGCCGAGCCCCCATTACTGGGGGCTCGTATCGCGCATCCATCCGTTCAACGGTCAACTAACCTGCATCGCTCACACCTGTAGCACTATCACACGCTATTTAGGCTACGATGCCTGCTGTGATATCGCTATTTTAGCGTACAAACGACCACCTATTTCATCAATAACCGCTGCCATATTGTGCTTGTTTCGCATTTCACGCGGTTTATTAATGACAAACTCATCAGCAATCTGTCGGCTACTGGCATCCATAATGACGACTCTGTCGGACATCATCACGGCCTCTTCCACATCGTGTGTCACCATCACTATCGCATTGGTATTAATCTTTCCACTCGTCCAGATATTCATTAAATCCGTCTGCAGCTTATGGGCAGTAAAGATATCAAGAGCAGAAAAAGGTTCATCCAACAACAACACCTTAGGTTCTACAGCCAGGGCCCTGGCAAAACCAACACGCTGACGCATGCCGCCAGAAAGCTCGCGCGGCCACGCTTTTTCATAACCGTTCAAGCCAACCAGAGTTAATAACGCATTCAACTTTTTAGCAATCAATGCAGGTGGTAAGTCTTGTGCCAATAAGCCAAAAGCAATGTTGTCGTAAACCGTGAGCCAGGGGTAAAGCGCGTAAGACTGGAACACCATGCTGACATTGGCGCCAGGATCTTCAACAAGATTGTCCTCCAGATAAATCATACCGTTATCAGGAGTAATTAAACCGGCAAACATGCGTAGTAACGTAGATTTACCGGAACCAGACTGTCCGAGGATAGTCACAAACTCGCCTTTATAAACGTTCAAACTTACGCCACGAAGAACCTCTTTAGGCAATTTATTTTCGCCAATGAACGTTTTGCTGACTTGCTTTGCGCTGAGAATCACTTGTTGCTTAGTCATTTGTTTTCCCCGAATTAGTCGTATTTAAATTTTGTTTCTGCTACACGGTAAAGCGGTTGCCAGACAAATATCACGCATAACGCTACCAGCGCACACATGGCGACACAGCCAAGAGCAGCTTCTGGGTTTTTACCAGCATCAGTCACGACTGAAATGAACCCTCCCAACCCTGTGGTACTGAGCGTAGTGGCTCCCCACTGGATGACTTCCGCCGCAATAGCACTATTCCACGCACCACCAGCTGCAGAAATAATGCCGGTAACAATGTAGGGGAAAATCGCAGGTAACATGTAATAACGCCACCATTTGAAACTACGCAGGCCAAAGGTTTGGCTGACTTCAGTAATTTGTGAAGGAATGGCGGTAACACCCGCAATCACGTTAAACAACACATACCATTGTGTGCCAAGCATGATCATTGGGATCGCCCACCACCCCAGATCCTGATGGTAAACCGCAATGAAGGCCGCGATCAGCGGATAGAAAATATTAGGCGGAATGGCAGCAAGAATTTGAATAATAGGCTGGAAGAATTTTACCAAGCGCGGATTCATACCAATCCACACGCCCAACGGGGTAAAAATGACGATACTGAGCAGCATCGCAGCAACGACGCGCGCTGATGTCAGTAACATCCACTCAGGAAGCATCGCAAAGTATTGCTTAGGAAAATACTCCCACAGCTGGTAACCATATTTGGCACAAGCGACGACGACAACGAGATACCAAATGCTGCTCCACAACCAATTGGCTTTGGCAGTAATACGGAATAATTTATGTAAACCAAGCGCATACCAGAGTTGTGGTAGCTTAAACAACCACAAATTGGTCAGCGTCCGCAGCACCACAGCCAAGAACGCACCGACATGGGAAAATGACAGGCTGTTGTAAAACCATGAACTACCGGCCGTTCTGTTAGCCGCCACATCTTCATACTTGAAACGTGCGGTATAGCGAACCAACGGGCGGAATACCAGCTGGTCGAGCACGATAATATTGGCAGCTAACGCAATCACAGCAAATACAATCGCGTGAACATTTTGCTGCGCCAACGCCTCTGCAATGTAGGAACCCACGCCGGGTAATTCCACTGATTTATCGCTGACTGGAATAGCCTCTGAAGCTACCAACGCAAACCACGCTGCTGATTGTGACACCATGGCATTCCACAGTAACCCTGGCACAGAATAAATAAACTCCAAACGCCAGAAACGTTGCCAAGGATTGTAGTTAAAGCTTCGTGCAGCTTCATCCAATTCACGGGGAACAATACGTAGTGTCTGATATAGCGTCAACATCATGTTCCATGCCTGGCCGGTAAACACCGCAAAGATGGCAGCGCACTCTAAGCCCATGACACTATGTGGATAAAGACCGAGAAAATAAACGGTAGTGAAAGTCAAAAACCCGACTAGAGGTACGGATTCCATAAAGTTGACAAAGGGCAAAATGACTCTGCGCAGAGGCACGTAGCGGGCCGCTAACACGGCAAAAACAATTGAAAAGAGTAAGGACCAAACCATGCCGATCGCAAATCGCATAGTTGTTCTTAATGAGTAATAAAAAAGGTTCCAAGTATCCAGAGTGATGTTAGCAACACTGTGCTCAGTGAATGTCTCGTGCATATCTCCCCATGCACGCACAAAGCCAATGATAGCGAATAATCCTATCACTAATACAATAATGTCATTTAAGTAGTACTTTTTAGAAATAAACGTACTGTGGCTTTTTTTCATAATGCCAATCCCATAATTTTTTCGAAATTACAGCAGGAAACGCCCGGCCGAATAAGGCGGTTCGTCTCCATTTAAACGCATATATACACAAAATAATTCGAGTTGCATGTGTAGCAATAGTGCGATATTGCCCATCCTTGGGCCTCGCACCAGAAGGGCTGTTGCCGATGGTAATCAAATACAATTTACCGTCGGGTAACAACCTACTGCAACTCGAATGATTCGGGTGTAATGTATATTTTTATGCTAATCGTAAACGATGAGTACTACTGAAATAAGGCAGGACAAGCAGATGTCATCAGTATCTGGGCTACCATGGCCAGCTATTAATGAACAATAAGGTGACTGTGCTGCATTCTGTATCTTTCAGAACGCAACGCGGGTTGCATTACTGAAAGTTTATCAATAGTACTAAGCTAAAACTAAAACTTTCATCGTCCATAAGGACCCCCATAGTGAAAAACTCGTGGGCATGATAAGGTTTTTCAATAATAAAATGCAAACTGATATACCGATTTTTTTGGTTATATATGTAACAGGATGATAAACATTTCTTTAAAATGATACATTGTTAATATAAACAGATATAAAGGCCAGTGAAGTGAAAATATATACCCGAAAATGATTCGAGTTGCATGTAGGCGGCAAGTCTGAGAGTCGCCAGGAGCATAGCTCACTATGTGACGGGTGCGAACTGACGAAGCCAACCCCCATAAAACTTGAAGAATGAAGGGTCTATCAACATGTTGATAGACGTACGGAAAATAGGTAGTGCCTGTAATTGATTGGATCTGATGTGTAATGCGGGCTTTTGAGATTCTCTCATGGCCAGAGTTATCGTTCATTGTCCACGCGGTCCGTCTGCTCAGGTTTATAGCCATGGTCAGAACCCTAAAGGCCATGACAGATTTCGCTGCCGTGACTGCCGCCGCGTGTTCCAGCTCACCTACACTTATAAAGCCCGTAAGCTTGGCGTTAAAGAGCAGAACACCGAAATGGCATTCAACGGTGCCAGCGTTCGTAATACCGCCAGGACGTTAAAAATCGGCATGAACACCGTCATACGCTCTTTAAAAAACTCGCGCCGAAGCGAATAACGTCTTCGCCTGTGACCCATGCTGATGTGGCGCTTATCTGCGGACTCGATGAGCAATGGAGTTCGGTAGGCAGTAAAGCCACGGCAGCACTGGTTCTGATACGCCTATAACACCAAAACAGGCGGAGTACTGACCTACACTTTGGGTCCACGAACCGATGAAACCTGCCGTGAACTGCTGGCACTGCTCACGCTATTCAACATCGGTATGATCACCAGCGACGACTGGACAGCTACAGCCGGGAGGTACCGAACGACTGACATCTGACCGGTAAAATCTTTACTCAGCGCATTGAACGTAACAACCCGACACTGAGAACCAGAATCAAAAGACCGGCCCGTAAAAACCTCTGCTTCTCACGCTCTGTAGAACGTCATGAAAAGGTTATCGGTGCCTTTATCGAAAAATACCTGTTCTAATAATTGGAGACATTACCGATAAAATTAATCTTGTATACGTTAAGTTGAATGTAGCAGCTTTAAGCTAATAGCTGTGTTAGCTATGTGAGAAGTTTGGTAACGGGTTACAGGCTGAATTTCTCAATAACATACAAGCGCCGCTGGCGGCCATAAACTTAGAGTGTCGCTGTATTGAGTGCATTTACTTATACTCGTCATACTTCAAGTTGCTTGGGTGTTGACTGCCTTCGTTCACCCCAGTCACTTACCCGAGTAAGCTCCTGGGGCTTCGCTCAGTTGCCGCCTACAAGCAACTCGAATTATTTTGGGTATAGACATTAATTATCGTTTGGAGTTAATACAATGAAAAAAATCACCCTCATTCTACTAGGAATAATGTTCTCATTTAACACTTTAGCTGTAGACATCAGTAGCCTAAAAGCACCTGACGTATCGTGGCAGGGAGATAATAAAGAACACTGCATTGGCAATGCCTGCTTTTATATACAACATAAAAAACCAGACATGTTTGAACGACTCAATAAAAATGAACGTCGTCAAATAATAAATCCATACTCACCTTATGATCAGGACAATAGTGAAAACGGAAACGTCTTGACGTTTAGCATTCACGGAGGAGATTAATCTCAACCTGAATTTTAGCATACATGGAAATTTAAGTTATCCATTTAAAATAAACATAAAAACAGGTAGTTACATTGACATTGAGCGGAATAAAAATCCCATCAACTCTATTCGGGGTTATTATCTTTAGTTTAAAAAATACCCCCACCTTCTTCTTTTGGATATTAATTTTATCACTGCATTTATCTCCTATTGATATTAGCTTAATGATGAAAGATTTAAAAGCAGCTAACCTAACGGCTCTGGAGTATATTCTTTGGGAGTATGTGGTTATTTCCTGGCTTATATCATTCGCTATTGGCTACTTACATTCAATAATTAGTAAATATTCTTAATGCATCATAGCGTACACCTACCCTAAATGCCTTGGTAACATACTTAATAACAAAAAGTTACACTATTCAATACCGATAGAGTATCTAATACTTCCCGGAGTTTTTAGTGAGTTACCATACTCATCATACTTCAAGTTGCTGTATGCTGACCATCACCAACACCACTGTGACAATAGTGGATTACGCTAATGGGGATTATGAATCCTCGTTCATGGTGACTTCCCCTGCGGCAAATGCATACATGGGTCAAACTTGTTCCTGACAAATTTTCCACAGGCGTAGTGCCTACCTGCAAACGGGTTGTGTCCCTCAATTGCACGCGAGCGCCGCTGGCGGTAATTTGCTCACAGAGCAAGGCGCGAGTTTGGTGGGCAAAATAAGCGGCGAACAACGCAGCAATGCACGCCAATGACCCATGCCCGGAGGGGGCACCCCAGAAGCCCGTTTTCTGTGTTGTCGGGCTTAAAAGAGGGCCACTCTGCCCTTCACCCTCCGCCTTGATAAGGGGTTTTGGGTCTGCGACGGCACCACCGACAATTGAGAGACACAGCCTAAATAGGTGTTGTTAATAACGCTATGCATCACGCTTCTGGCAGGTGGGAATGATGAGGAACGCCGACGCACCGTGCCCCTCCTTGGGGGAGCTTATCGCGCCCCCAAGCGCTCAACGGTCGGCTAACATTCATCTCTCCCACCTGTAGGACTATCAAGCGCAGCTATTTAGAATTATTTAGTGTATATAGCCACTTATCTGATATATTTTGGTAAAGATTAATGAAAAAAAAAACGATCCGGAATCTTCACGAAAAAATCATAATTTCTTTCTTTTATATACTTATTGTCAACACTGTTTTAGATTTTATCTTTTTCCTATCCAATTACTTTTCAATAAGGCCACACATTAGTTATTATGTTACTTTTTCAGCTTTTCTAGTCGATTTACTAATTGTATTACTTGGCGTAGTAAAAAGCATAAAAAGCGTTATTTTATTAGCGCCAATCAGTGAAATAATATACTCATTTTACTTGACAAATTTTACAGGGTATTACTCAAACACCATTGATTTTATCTTGCAAACAATGGTTTATATTATTTACGCCTATGGCCTATCATCTATAAAATATATCAATGACAATAAATTCTTTACATTCCATTTCAGCACTACAGGTTTAATCAGTACCATCGCACTCTCTATCTTACTGTCTACTGCCACTTTAATTAAAATATTTTGATCAGCCAATATAATGACTGAACTCTCCCACTATCACTATTCACAGACATGGGTAATGCGTGAGTAGATATTCAGCCAAAGATATTCACTTGCATCCAGATATACGATTGCACTTAGAATAGGTTTCATATAAACTGGGTCGTAGGTGATGGTGTTCCACCTTTCCCAACCGCCGAGTTCATTCGAACCGGATGATGACACCTGATATGCAATTTTGCTTTTTCTATTAGGCAGGTATGTCAGGTATTCCCATGAAAAAAAATGATATTATTACCTCTTCATTAACACATTCAGAGCAAGATCGGTTCATTCACGTTTTCGGGCACCGCAATCCTGACAGCGACAGTATTTGCAGTGCGCTGGTCACCGCAGACTGGCTAAACCATCGAGGTATTCCCGCCAAACCCTTTCGTTTGGGGGATTTAACGCCAGAAACCCGCTATATACTCAACACAGCAGGCGTTAATGCACCAGACTTACTACGCGAAGATCTGACTGGCAAAAAAGTGTGGCTGGTCGATTTTACTGAGGTTGAACAAGGACCTGATTCCCTAGTTACCAGCGATATCGTAGGTATTATTGATCACCATCGCCTCGGTACGCTAATCACCAAAAATCCTCCTGATGTCTGGGTTCGCGCTGTCGGCTGCAGTGCAACAGTGCTCTTGCATATTCTTACCATCGAAAACCCAATGCCACTCACTGCAGCGCAAGCTACGTTGCTGTTAGGCGCAATCCTGAGTGATACCGTAGCACTCTGTGCTCCAACCACAACAATACAGGATCGAGTAGCAGTCGATACATTACGTAAAATTATCGATATTGATTACAACGACTTCGTCGATGGACTTATCACCGCAAAAACAGACGTCACAGAGCAGTCTGCCGAGCAATTGCTCAATCGCGATGCTAAAAACTACCAACTCCATGATTTTTCGATTTTGTTATCACAAATAGAAGTGCGTGACATGGCAGATATATCTCCGCTCCTGGCTTCTCTGCAACAAGAACTGGAACGAACCAAGCAGGCAACAGGCAAGGATGCGATCGTTTTGATGGTCACTGACATTGCTCAACAAAATTCCATCCTATACTTCTCGGACAACAAAATTTTTGGCCCACGCACAGTGTCACTGCCAGGTATGACAAGCAGAAAAAAACAAATACTCCCATGGTTGACAGATAACTTATGCCTAAGGGATTCAATGGTACAAGAAAGATAACGATGTTCCCTGCCTTCGCAAGCGAAGCGATCGCACCGGCAGGATAGCGGGTTCTACCTACTACGAAGAGGTGACGTATGCATATATACAGGCACGCATTGTTACTGGTTCAAAATGAAACAGATGGTCAATTGATGTTACATCATGCCGAACGACTGTCTAAAGAAATGGGAACACATATCACGATTGGTCATATCAGTTCTGACTATCGAGAACTGGATTACACCAGTGACTCACTGACCAAAGATCGCCAATCACACGAAGTGATCGAGGCAGATGCAATGCTTAGCCGCCTAGTACATCCCACCAACATAAGCCTTGAGGTGAAGTCTATCGTCAGTATTAATCGTTTTAAAGACGTTGAGGCATTGGTCGAAAGTGAAGGTATAGACTTGGTGATGCTTGGGCATAAAAACCGCCTGTTCGGGGTTTTTGCCTCTTATTCCTTTGAGTACATCAACCACTTATCGGTTGATGTACTGGTCAAACATATTCCAACTCCCTAGATAAGGTGAATACCATGAGCTATGAAATTGAACGTGTATATGCAAGAGAAATACTCGACTCCCGAGGCAACCCAACGGTTGAAGTCGAAGTGACTTCAATAGGCGGTGTTGTTGCTCGTGCTTCTGTTCCGTCTGGTGCAAGTACCGGTTCACGCGAAGCGATGGAGCGCCGCGATGGCGATAAGCATCGTTTTGGCGGCAAGGGGGTTCTGGAAGCAATTAACAGTATCAATACGGAAATTAACGATGCACTGATCGGCTTTGATGTACGTCGGCAGCGCGATATTGATAATTGTCTTATTGCATTGGACGGTACCGAGAATAAGGCGCGTCTGGGGGCAAATGCGATATTGGGTGTCTCCTTGGCGGTTGCTCGCCTGGCTGCACAATTATCGCATATGCCTCTTTACCGCTATCTGGGGGGGATTGGTGCTAATCTATTGCCTGTTCCCTGTATGAATATCATTAACGGTGGCGTTCATGCCCGTTGGCAAGGTGCTGATTTCCAGGAATACATGATTGCGCCATGGGGTGCACCTTCCATGCGTGACGCTGTGCGCTGGGGCAGTGAAGTTTACCAGACACTGCGTCAGGTGTTGCTGGAAAAAGGATTATCTACCGGTGTTGGTGATGAGGGGGGGTTTGCCCCGGCCGTTGCTTCAAACCGCCAACCGTTGGAGCTGATAGTGCAGGCTATTGAAAGAGCCGGGTACAAAGCCGGTGAGGATATTGTCATTTGTATGGACCCCGCCTCCAGCGAGTTTTACTCTAATGGGAAATACAGTCTGCGCAGCGAAAATGCCGAATTCAATGCACAAGAAATGACTGATTACTACGCTCAACTGGTGAAGGATTTCCCGATTGTGCTGATCGAGGATGGCTTGGCCGAAGACGATTGGGCTGGCTGGCGTATTCTGAGTGATGTTCTGGGAGACAAAGTTGAACTGGTTGGTGACGATCTTTTTGTTACCAATGTGAAATACATTCAACGAGGCATCGACGAGAAGCTGGCAAATGCAGCGCTGATCAAGCTAAACCAGATTGGTAGTTTGAGTGAAACCATTGATGCAGTCCAACTTTGTCACGATAACGATTGGGGTGCCTTTATTTCACACCGCAGCGGCGAAACCATTGACAGCTTTATTGCCGATATGACCGTTGCGCTCAGAGCGGGCCACCTGAAAACTGGCGCACCAAGCAGAGGGGAGCGCATAGAGAAATATAACCAACTGATGCGCATTGAAGATGAATTGGGCAATGCGGCCATTTTCGCAGGTAAGTCAGCCTTCAAAAAACGCTAATTCTATCAAACGCCTCCTGAGCCGCAGGCTTATGGAGGCACCATAAATGCCATGCTGTGCCTCTTAGTTATCCTTGGTGCCGTCGCTACCACTAAGAGGCACAGCCTAAAGCTTGATCTCTATAACATTGTGTGTTCCTTATTCCTGACAACCTACTGATTTTCTTGATTGCCAATCTATTCTTTAAACACACCACACCGAATAAAAAATCAACTGTTGTCGCCCTGATCAACGATGCCGTTGTCAATCCGCTGGAAAGTGCGTTGCTCAGCAAAAAATGGGCACTTGTTGCATACGCAAAATGATACTGTGCGTCATAGACCTAAACGCTCTCAAAATGCAGCTCATCAGCTATAGTGATTGCGTTATCGACGAATCAAGGGAGAAGCAGTATGCACAGAGAACGACACCGCATAGAAAAAATCGGCTGGCTAAGGGCTGCTGTTCTTGGCGCAAACGATGGGATAGTTTCTACGGCCAGTCTGTTGCTGGGTGTCGCATCAGCGAATGCGACCCATCAGAACCTGCTATTAGCAGGCATAGCCGGTTTAGTGGCTGGTGCAATGTCGATGGCTACCGGGGAATACGTGTCAGTATCTTCCCAATCAGACACAGAAAAAGCCGCTCTAGCCGAGGAACAGGCAGAGTTGGATGACGACTATCAAGGGGAGCACCGCGAGTTAACGTCCATTTATGTCCACCGTGGTCTTGATGTGGCTCTGGCAAAACAGGTCGCAGAAAAGCTGATGACACATGATGCTCTGGGGGCGCACGCACGTGATGAACTGGGAATATCAGAAATCACCACAGCGCGCCCATTACAGGCGGCGTGGACTTCAGCGATGAGCTTTGCTGCAGGAGCAATATTACCCTTAATCGTGGCTTTTATTACCAGAGCAGATTGGGCCATCCCGGCTATTGCCCTCTCAGCGTTGGTTTCTCTTGCTATTTTGGGGGGTATTGCGGCAAAAGCGGGCGGTGCACCAATACGCCCAGGGGTTATCCGCATCACCTTTTGGAGTGCGTTGGCGATGGGCGTGTCATCCGGCGTTGGTGCTCTATTTGGCTCAGTTAGCGGCTGAGTCGTCGGGCAAACGCAAACAGACTGACGCACGTGGGTTATGGAACGCACCGCCAGGCTTTAAGCTCAATGATGCGGAACACCGATACTCGTTGGGCCCTACGCCGGAACGCGTACACGCATCCATACGCTCAACCGCCAGCTGATCTGCATCCCCCCAATTTGCGGTACGATTACGCGCAACTGTTTGGAAGTCAAGAAACGCCTATTTAGCCATTTGGGTACTTCTTGGTAATTTTTAATTGTGCATTCATTTGCATACGATTGACCAAATCCACCGGAACGTAGAGGTCACGGCTACGCGTCCAAGCCTGACCAGACTCAAGATCATAGTCAGCAGGCAATACAATATCCTGCGCTTTAAAAGCGTTCACCCCACATAGTTTCGCGGTCATTACGCAACGACGAATATGGTCATGGTGCCCGATCACCGCACAAATCCCCAAATTGTCAGCGCCTCCTGCGGTACTGACTGCCTGCTGAACCACGCCGAGCGTACTCAGATACTCAATTTTACCTTCAGCAGTAAAAACCGGCTCGATAGAAACAATATCCGTTAATTGATATTTACTTTCCAAAAAACGGGCAATTTCCCATTGAGCGTAAATCGGTACGGGTTGTTGGCTATATAACTCATAGACAGAGTCTGCCAGTTTCTCGTTTGTTGGCCCGGGTTCAGCCAATGGCTCGGCCTCCCCAGGCTTGGGGATAACTGTTGTAGGCCGGTTACCAAATGCCAATGCCAATATGGTGTTAACCGAACTGATAGAACAACTTTCAGGCTGTGAAATAAAACACGAATCATAGATCATACCAGCCAGTTCATTAGCCAGCGACTCATCTTCCAACTCAGCCATAAGATATCGTTGCATTGATGACAATAGTTGTTGTTTTTCATCGGAAAAACCACCGGCATTTGTTTGGTCACAAGCCGTCAGGGTCGAACCTACCACCGGGTAAACCAACGCCCCGGCACCATATGAACAAAAACGTCTTCGTGTAAGTGACATGAGATCTCCTTGATAATCATCCGCTCAAAACAGCAGCGCCTCTTTACTCAAGTTCATTCAAGAGTTGTAGGCGGCCGGCTCGCTGCAGCTTGAAGGGCGACGGGTATATATCCAAGTTACTTCAGAGACTATGTTACCTGCATAATGTGACAGTGATATAGACTCTGTCGTATTAAGGCGAAATGCTAAGTGGAAGTAGTTATCTATCAAGCGGCAAGAAGATCATTCTTCTTCTTTTGAATGCTGAAGTATGCCTTTTACCCCCGAGGCTCTGACAAACACTAACCAAGCGCAGTCGAAAGGATTTGAGGCCTTGGCAGTATTGCTTAATTCATGGTGGTATGGCAGCCCCAAAAGTGCGTCATCAAACCTGAGGGGGAAGTCCGACAACGCAAAATATGGGCTTTGGGCGTGTGCTCCGCAACGCTGAAGCGTTACCTCGCGGTACCTTCCATACCCACCAACCCGACTTTCAAATAACCAGACCCACGCAGCGTATCCATGACGCTCATCAGCGTTTCATAATCAACGGTTTTATCCGCCTGAAAGAAGATAGTGGTTTCTTTATTTGAATGCGTATGCTGGTCCAGCACCCTAGTCAGTTGCTCAACCGATACTGGCTCATCGCCAACATACAGTTGCTTGTCTGCCTTGACCGATAAAAATATTGGTTTTTCCGGACGCGGCTGCGGCTTGGCGGAGGAAGCGGGAAGATCGACACGAATATCCACCGTTGCCAAGGGTGCAGCCACCATAAAGATGATCAATAACACCAACATGACATCGATAAACGGTGTGACGTTAATTTCATGCAGCTCACCGCTATCATCCAGATTTTCATTAAAGCGCATCGCCATCACTCACCCCACACGCAATTGATGAGCGTGTTTGGCTCGTTTGGCTGCAGCCGCAGCGGCCAGATCCAAATCCCGTCCCAGCATGAGCAAAACCTGAGCAGCCACGTCACCCACTTGGGCACGGTGGCCACCAATAACACGAGCAAAAATGTTATAGATCACCACGGCTGGGATCGCCGCAACCAGGCCGATAGCGGTAGCAAGCAATGCTTCCGCTATACCCGGTGCAACCACTGCCAGATTCGTGGTTTGCGAGTGAGCAATACCAATAAAACTGTTCATAATGCCCCAGACGGTACCGAACAAACCGACAAAGGGAGAAATAGCACCGATAGTCGCTAAAAAGCCATTGCCACGCCCCAACTGACGGCCATAGGCAGCCACACGACGCTCAAGGCGGAAACCGGCGCGCTCCTTAATTCCGTTGTTATCGTCAGAGGCTGCCGACAGTTCCAGCTCGTTTTGTGCATCTTGCAGCAATACCGTGCTGATACTTTCTTCCGAGAAACTTTGTGCCAATTCGCAGGCATCATCCAAAGAATTCACATCAGCCAGAGCTTGCTGTTCAAGACGCAGACGGCGCTTGGAGCGGATCAATTCACTTCCTTTGGAAAACAAAATGGTCCAGGTAACGACAGAAGCCAGAACCAATCCGATCATGACCGTTTTCACTACAACATCAGCATTCTGATACATTCCCCAAACCGAAAGATCCATGCCAAAGGCATCAGATGGTTGGATAGCCGGAACTGGGTTAACAGGGGGAGTCGCTTCAGGAGTGATGGCTTCGGTAGGAGGAGAAACCGGTGCGGCTGATGCCGTTGTGGTCGCAATACTCTGCACTGCTGTAGGCTCTGTGGTAGGGGCAGACTGCGCACTACCCACTAATCCCATCATCAAAACCAGCGTGGCAATCACACTGCCTCTCAGCGCTGCCCAATACTCACGGCGTCCACCACAAGTTTCTTGATTTATTGTCTTATCAGCCACTTTCACGCTGCGCCTCCACCCATATCAATATTTAAGGAAGAATTCAGCGTGAGATGATACCAAACCAATCAGGGATTGATAGTGGTTATCATTATTATTTACGCAATAACGCATCAGCGGATAAAAATGATATCTCGGTGGTGTACCTTGACTATCGGTAGTGCCGTTTCACCTTTAAAACAGAAGTAAAAACGTCTAGATGGCTGTTTAATATCATGCTAACGTAAAATCCATCGCAAACGGGGCTTACTCTGTGTTCAACATTACTGCATCATACCTATCGGCCTGAAGCGTAAAATATCGAGGTATTAGACTGTGCTCTTAGCTTCGCGACTCATGCTTTGCCTTGTGGACAAAGACAATAAACGGCGCTCTCGTGCAGTTAAGAGCACAGCCTAGCCGCACCTATTTAGAGTAAAGGTAATGACATAATGACATCAAAGAATCTCGAAACCGCGCTAATCGGTGCCGGACGAAGCAACCGCTACACTCAAGGCGCCGTCAATCCAGTCACCCAACGCGCCTCTTCGCTAGTATTTGAATCGGTTGCTGCCAAAAAGCACGCTACCGCCCAACGAGCTCATGGAGAACTATTTTACGGACGCCGCGGCACCCTCACCCATTTCGCCCTTCAGGATGCCATGACAGAATTGGAAAACGGTGCAGGCTGTGTGCTCTACCCATGCGGAGCGGCCGCCGTTTCAAATGCCATTCTGTCATTTGTCAGTGCTGGCGATCACGTTCTGGTAACAGGTTCGGCCTATGAACCCACCCAGGATTTCTGTACCCGTATCCTTTCCCGGATGAACGTGACCACCCGTTATTTTGCTCCACTGATTGGGGCCGGGATCGCCTCGTTGATCCAGCCCAATACTCGCGTCGTCTTCCTGGAATCGCCCGGATCAATCACCATGGAAGTGCAAGATATCCCGGCAATGGTCAAGGCCATTCGCGCCGTTAATCCAGAAATTATCATCATGATCGATAATACCTGGGCGGCTGGTGTGCTGTTTAAAGCGCTGGATTTTGATATCGACATTTCCATTCAGGCAGGCACCAAATATATCATCGGACATTCTGACTATATGCTGGGAACAGCGGTCGCTAACGCTCGCTGCTGGGAACAACTGCGTGAAAATTCTTACCTGATGGGGCAAATGGTTGATGCCGACACCGCCTATATGGCCAGCCGAGGTCTGCGTACGCTGAGCGTAAGGCTTAAACAGCATGAACAAAGCAGCGTTGCCGTGGCACAATGGTTACAACAACGGCAAGAGGTTGCAGTCGTCAATCACCCAGCACTGCCGGAGTGCAAGGGCCACGAATTTTACCGTCGTGATTTTAGCGGTTGTAACGGGCTATTTTCCTTTGTACTGAAACAGCGCCTGAGCAATACGCAGTTGGCTAATTATCTTGATAATTTTAACCACTTTGGCATGGCCTATTCTTGGGGGGTTATGAATCGCTGATCTTGGCTAACCAACCGGAAGAACTGTGGGCAATCCGTCCTGCCGGTGGTGTAGATTTTTCTGGGACACTGGTACGTCTACATATCGGGCTGGAAAACGTGCAGGACCTTATTGACGATCTGGCTGCCGGTTTTGCACGCATTGCCCACTAAATTTTCTGGGCGGCGGCCCTGCCGCCCTCTTTTTTCTTGTTTTTCCTTCGTTTGACACATTTCTACGTTCTGTTTAATGTCCGCTGAGACTAATAGCGTTACACTGGCAACCTCACTTGCATATGTCAAAGTGGTTGAAAGGCTCAACCTAAATTCGCTATTAAGCATGTTCAAAAACACGTTAGCCGACAGAAAGTCAGCCCAAGCACCACAGGACAAAAAATGGATGTATTGAAAGAAATTATTCACGCACTGTGGACGCAAGATTTTGCTGCCCTTGCCGACCCAAGTGTAATTTGGGTGGTTTATACCGTACTTTTCGCCACGCTGTTCTTGGAAAACGGGTTACTGCCAGCCGCCTTTTTACCTGGCGACAGTTTGCTATTGTTGACCGGCGCGCTGGTTGCAAAAGGCGTGATGAGCTTCATCCCCGTCCTGATTATCCTGACCATTGCGGCCAGCCTTGGCTGCTGGTTCAGCTATCTGCAAGGACGATGGCTCGGCCATACATCGTTAGTCAAAGGCTGGCTGCTACAGTTACCACTTCAATATCATCAGCGCGCAGACATGCTGTTTGACCGCCACGGACTGGTTTCATTACTGATTGGTCGTTTCCTGGCATTTGTACGCACCCTATTACCGACGATCGCAGGCCTATCAGGCCTGAATAACACACGCTTTCAGATCTTTAACTGGCTAAGCGGCTTACTTTGGGTGGGTTCAGTGGTTACTCTCGGCTACGCTTTCAGCCAGATCCCATTAGTCAAACGCCATGAAGATCAGGTGATGACAGGGTTAATGATCCTGCCTATGGCACTGCTGGTATTCGGCCTGTTGGGTGCCGTTCTAGTAATTTGGCGCCAAAAGCGCGCATCCAGAGTTGGGTAATACGCATTAGCCCTGCATCATTGTCACATTGTTTTCCCGCAGCCGGGCAATCTCATCGCTCGGCGTTATGCCAAAAAAACGTTTAAACTCACGGCTAAATTGCGAAGCACTCTCGTACCCTACCTTTATCGCCGCCGTGCTGGCTTTTAGCCCATCATGTACCATCAGCAAACGCGCCTTATGCAAACGGTAGGATTTGACGTACTGCAACGGTGAGGTATTGGTTATCGCTTTAAAGTTATGATGAAATGCAGAAACGCTCATGTTCACCTCACATGCCAACTGTTCAACGTTCAGGCTCTGAGCATATTGACTCTCAATACGCCGCAGCGTCTTGGCGATTTGGCTAAAATGGGTGTTGCGGTTGACCAATTCCTGCAACGAAGCGCCGCAATTCCCACGCAGTACATAATAGAGCAACTCACGCACAATCTGAGGGCCTAGCACGCGAGCATCAAGCGGTTTCGCCATGACGTCCAATAAACGCTCGGTGGCACATAGCATTTCATTACTCAATGGGGAAAGGTTAACACCGCTGCTTTCTATTCGTGGTTGCATCAAGTCGTTATCATCGCCAATATCGATCAACAAATCCTGCAACATCTGGGTATCGATATTCACCGCCAAGCCTACCAACGGTTGTTCCGGGCTGGCAAAGGTTTCACATTCAAACGGCAAGGGTAGCGTCATCAACAAGTAATTACGGGGATCGTACTGGAACACCTTACTACCACAGTACCCGACTTTATGGCCTTGAAAGATAATCACAATCCCTGGCTCATACATTACCGGCTGACGCGGACAATGTTCATCAACATACAGGATCTTCACTTTGGGGATTGGCGAAGGGTTGTAGCCCCGGCCTGTGGAAAAGCGCATTGCCTGATGCGCCATTCGTCGATGTAACTCACTTATCTGTGCCACAGGGCTTCCTCTTGTATACGGCGTCATTTGGCAAGCATAGTAGAAAAAATCTCACGGTTTCTACAGTGGATTATAGGAATAGGCAAGACACTTACAGGAATGTGCATTGTGTGTTCTGGCTAAGTTACTGACAATGTATACCTGTTACCTTGCGCCAGTTGGCGCCTTACTGATGCCATATAGAGAAAATGCAGATGCAAAATTTCACTCTTCATACCCCAACAAAAATCCTGTTCGGTAAAGATCAGATTGCAGAACTGGGTAAACAGATCCCGGAGAATGCTCGCATTCTGATCACCTACGGTGGCGGTAGCGTTAAGAAAAATGGTGTACTGGATCAGGTCTATTCCGCACTAGCTGGCCATAACACGCTAGAATTCAGCGGCATTGAACCCAACCCTACCTACGAAACGCTAATGAAAGCCGTTGAGCTGGTACGGGCAGAGAAGATCGACTTCCTATTGGCCGTAGGGGGGGGTTCTGTCGTTGATGGCACTAAATTTATTGCTGCAGCGGCCCACTACACGGCGGACAGCGATCCCTGGCATATTCTGAAGACCGTAGGCAGTAACGTCACTGAAGCCGTTCCGATGGGATGCGTGCTCACCTTGCCAGCAACCGGTTCTGAATCCAATATTGCCGCCGTGATTACTCGCAAGAGTAGCGGTGACAAACAACACTTTTTCTCTCCACACGTACAGCCATTGTTTGCCGTTCTAGACCCGGTAATCACCTATTCACTGCCGCCACGCCAAATTGCCAACGGCGTCGTCGATGCGTTTGTCCATACCCTAGAGCAATATCTGACTTATCCGGTTAATGCCAAAGTACAAGACCGCTTTGCGGAAGGCCTATTACTCACTCTGTTGGAAGAAGGCCCACGAGCGCTGGCAGAACCGGAAAACTATGCGGTACGTGCCAATGTAATGTGGAGCGCAACCATGGCGCTTAATGGGTTGATTGGGGCCGGTGTCCCTCAGGATTGGGCGACACATATGCTTGGCCATGAATTGACCGCCATGCACGGATTGGATCATGCCCAAACGCTGGCAATCGTACTACCTGCCCTGCTGAATGAGAAAAAAGCGCAAAAACGCGAAAAACTGCTGCAATATGCTGAACGCGTTTGGAGCCTGCGTGAGGGTTCTGAAGAGAAGCGCATTGATGGAGCCATTGCCGCCACTCGCGCTTTCTTTGAGGAAATGGGGGTTCCTACCCGTTTATCCGATTATCAACTCGATGGTAGTTCCATACCTGCGCTGATCGATAAATTGCACCAGCATAATATGACCGCACTCGGTGAGCATCAGGACATCACTCTAGAAGTCAGCCAGCGTATTTATCAGGCTGCTCGCTAAGCAGTACCTTTCCCAATGCGATTAATCGCATTGGGATGCATTTCATCAATACCTATTCCTTTAAGTTCATACCGTGCATCAATATGTTCGACCGCCAGTTAACCTGCATCCTCTGCAACAATACGGTCGTGACGCAGACTTGTTGATCGCGTATGCTCCGCACTTTGGATAAAATTCATGGCAAAAGTTGATGTCGTCTGCCCTCAATGCAATGAAACCCAGGGTGTACGATGTAACGGACATTCAGCATCCGGTGCCCAGCGTTACATCTGCAAGCGCTGCTCAAAGAGCTTTCAGCTCAACTTTAGCTACTCCGGCGTCAAACCAGACACACACCAAACCCTTGTTAATATGGCGATGAACAGTAGCCCGCCTTTGCCAACAACTGGTCCCTGCTCAATAAACTCTTCGCCTGTGCCGCCAATACCCTGCTGAAATGGGCCAAAAAGCTCGATATCGAAATAGGCCTGTTTGTGGCCCTGCATACCTATGGCCGCCAGCTCAATCAGTATCCGCACATTCATCTGTCCGTCACTCGCGGAGGTTTGTGCCTCAAACACGGCGTCTGGCGGCCGATTTACTTCAAAAAGAAAATCGTTGAGGGCTATTGGCGTCAGGCCGTCATCGCCCTGTTGCGTGAAAGCTACGCCTCACTCGATTTACCTGCTGCCGGCTATCAACTTATCCGGGACTACCGGGAATGGTGCCAGTTTCTTGAGGCGCAGTTTCAGCGTCGCTGGAAAATCCACTTTGCCAAAAAGACGAAACCTGCCCGGCAAAACGTCAATTACCTCGGCCGCTATCTGAAACGGTCGCAGATCGCAGCCTCAAAACTGCGTCATTACAACGGCGGAGCCGTTGTACATCATGACTATGACCACCGGACTCAGCAACACCGCACGCAACGACTCAGCCAAGAAGAGATGCTGTGGCGCTATATGAGCCATATCCCGTCACGCCATTTTAAGATGGTCAGGTATTACGGTTTTCTAGCCAACCGCAAACGGGGTGAGTTATTGCCTAAGGTCTACACCGCCCATGAAGGCAAAACCACAGAAACCGGGCTTTGCGTCGCTGATGAAGAAATTTACCAATGTAGATCCCTACCAGTGCGTGTTATGTGGAAGCAGGATGGTTTTCAACAGTGCAGAAGCCGGCATCCGGGCAGAAGAGTTATTAACCCGGCGTCGGCAGGAATTCAAAACAGAGCGATGGTTACGGCAAGCGGCGTAGGGAAGATCTGCCTGAAATTTGGATCTAGCATCAAAATGGGGGGTTATTTTAATCAATCGTCAACCTCGCGCTGCCTGAACGGATGAAATTCATGGCCCTATCACCCTCTTTTGCCTCTGACCTAAGGGAAAAAAAGGGATCCAATTTCCTAACCATGAACAATTTGCTTTTCGAAGTCAGAGGAAATGCACGATAAGATCATCGGTTGGTATTTTACTATTCATCACTATCAATAAATCTGCGTCACGACCGATCATTACCACCTTAAATTTCATAAAATCCCAGTTATAATATGCCGTCTTTCATACAAAAATCCCCCGATGAAGATCGAGGGATTTTTTTGGATTCTGTCGAATTGAATTGCTACAGATGATACATAATGGGCTGTTTCAGCATCCTGCTGACAACAAATTGTCACCAGCAGAACAATTTTATCATTGGCTGCCTAAATAACCGGCAGCGCAACTTTAGCTAATTTCTCTACGCTAATGCAACAGAGCTAATGAGGGTTAGAAGGACCAGTTAAATGTTCCCATTACCCCATTTTCACGGCCTTTGTCACCGATAAGCCCTTGATAGGATAATCCCAGTTTCATATCAGAATTGATATTCACTTGGGCGCCCGTTCCGACTACCAGCGCATTCCTCATTTGTTGCGTACCCACAGCATCAAAATCAATACTGCTATTAAAATGCTGTGTGGACTTAGGTGTCGTCTTGCCATAAGCATGCTGCCAACCTAATTGTGCTGACAATACAACTGGCTTATCAACATTCGGCAAGCGGTACTCAAAGCGGCTTCCCAAGGTGCTGAACGTACTGTTACTGCTTTGGCTATCTGCACTCAGTGCCGCCTCTGCGCCAGTTTCGTTAAAGCTGCCAGACTTCAGATATACATAAGCCAGGTTAGCATACGGCTCAACATGCAAACCGTTCCATTGCTGAGGTAACGCAAGCTCACCGAAACCTTGTACTGCATTGGCATTGAAATCACTGGTCAAATGGTCACTGAATCCAGGGAAATCTACAGAGCGTTCAACCGAGTTATTATAACGGCTATACGCCAACCCCGTACGCAACTGTGCCATGCCCAGACTACGGCCAGCGTAAGCACCTACATGGTAATTGTTACCTTTGCTGCTTGATGCCCGGCTCTCTACGTCGTTTGAGGTATGGGTATAACCAGCAAGCCCACCGACACGCCACTCACCGACTTGCACATCGCTACCCATGACAAAACCAGCGATGTTTTTAGTCATCCTGGCACCCGTATCACTGCTCCCATTAAGGTTACCCCATGAACCCCAAGAGTTAACCCAGAAAACTTGATCGGGCGTGGTAGGTTTGATGGCCTGACCTTTTTCATTATACGCGGCTGAATTACCACCAACACCGTTGGAAGCGCTGCGTAGACGATCGTTGGCAGCATCACGAATGAAGTGAGTATCTTCAATCATCGCAGACTTCAAAGAGGCGTAAATTTCACCCGAGACCTGATTGAGTGCGTTATTGATGGCATTCACATCAAGCAAGGCTACAATCGCGGAATTAAGTCGATTTAACCCTCCCAGACTGTCTATAGCTGCCCCAACCTGACGTTGGTTAGGCGTTACGCCTATACTACTGATCGATCTATCATTACGCGCAACAGACAGATAGACGTTGTTAGCATCATATTCCGGAGTTAACGATAACAACGGGTTAGAAATGGAATAATCCCAAAACTCACCAGTGACACCACCATTAGCGGTCAGTACCAGATAACGCATAGGCTCTACGCTGTAATTACCTGGCAAGGCAGTGACTGCAAGCCCCCCGCCGGTCAGATTGGCATTACCGGCAACAGACAACAGATCGGCAGCACCACTCTCGTTAATGCTCGGTGCGTAAATCCCGCCATTGGCAAAGCTGGCATTACCCAGCACGGTGAATGTATTCAGAGGGCTTATTGCAGCGGCACTCAAACTCATCGGTTGAATAGCCCTACTCATCACAAGGCTAGCCGAATTCATCACAAGACGAGAACCCGTGCTGAGAGTCAGGTCACCTGCTACTGTGTTGCCATAGGTATACAGGGTACTGTTATTGGCTCCACTCAGAGATCCCCCCAAAGAGGTGTTGAGGTTCAGATCACCCTGATTAATAGCCAAATCCCCGGTATAGTTACTGGCATCGCCCTGAAGGTTCAGCGTACCTGCTCCTGTTTTCTCCAGGTTTCCTTCACCTTCCAGTGTGCCTGCCAACGTCAGACTCTCACCGGCAACATCAAGCGCACCACCATTGGTGGCCACGTTTAGGGTACGTGACGTGGTAAAACTCTGGTCAACCTGGAGTGTACCGCCATTAAACGTCAAAGCACCACTGCTGGCCCCCAAATTGGCATCCTGCGAGATTTCCAGTATCCCGTCGTTTAGCGTTGTTCCCCCCGTGTAGGTATTAACAGCAGAGAGTTGTAATAGCCCTGCACCATTTTTGGTCAGGCTGTTACCATCCCATCCTGTTTCAATGAACGGACCGGTTTGGTCAGCGAGGACCACGTCTACGTTAAACCCAGTCCCTGAAGCCAAGGTAAAGGAGCCTGTGGATTCTTCAAGACTGCCAGAGGTCCAGGCCAGACGCGTACCTAATAATAAATCCAGGTCACCATTAGCCAGGCTCTTATCCACCAACAGATAGTCTGGATGTTGAACTGTTGATGGGGTAAAACCGGTGATGCCATCGGTGGTCTGCATAACCGTATAACTTTGCCCTTCAATCTGACTGGCACGCGCAGGAAGATTGCCGACGAACGGATCGGTGAACCCATCAAAATTGATGATGGCACCGTCCAACTGTGCGCTGCGAGCCGTGATATCTGTTGAAGCACCAATGGTGACGCTCAGTATTGAACCCGCTTCCTGTATCAGGTCGCCACCGATAGCCAAACGCCCTTGCGTACTGCCAATTGAAGTGGTTGCCCCTGTTGCGGTGGTATAATTACCGTCAATCTGAACCGTATCGGTATTTTCCCAGTTCAATACACCCGCACTGGCCAGCACATTCCCCGAAAGGGTATTGCCACTGCCTGACATTGTCAGGGTACCCGTACCGGTTTTCGTCAGATTGGCGCTGGTCAACGTTCCACTGTAGGTGCTATCGCTGCTGTTATTGGCCGCTAAGGTAGCCGTTCCCTGCACGTTCCCTGCACCAGAAAGATTATTAATCTGCTGGTCGTTGGCCCCCAAGGCTAACTGCGCACCACTATCGATGGTAACGGCAGCGCTGCTGGCAATAGCGTCAGCGGCACCCAAAGTGAGCGTACCCGCCTGAACTTCGGTATTACCCGTGTAGGTAGCTGCATTACTCAACTCAAGATTGCCCGCGCCCAATTTCGTCAGCCCGGCAAGACCACTCACCAGACCACTCAAGGTCACAGTACCGATGTTAACATTGATTGGTGCTGCCTGATTTAAAGTGACATTGCCGTTAAACGTACCAGCATTGCTGAAAGATAACTCCCCCCCAGACAATGATACACTGCCCCCATTTAAGGCGTTGGTAAGTGCCAGTTCCAAGATACCGGCTTGAACATTCCAGTTCAGTGCTTGAGCAGCAATATTATTGAGTATCCAAGTACTGTTCCCCGTTTTGCCAAACTGGGTAAATCCACGGTACTGAGCAGCAGTACCGATTTGGGTGAGGTCAAAACTACTATCGGCATCGCCCCCCAGAATCAAGGTATCGGTTCCCGTACCGACTACCGTACCGTTAAAGCTAAAACCAGATCGCAGCTCCAGACTATTAGTGCCACCATCAAAGGTAATAGCATTGGCTCGGGTAGTTGTATCGCCTGCCAGACCACCGTTAATTACGCCAGACGTGATCACATTAAGGTTGCTGCCAATAATGCCCGCTCCACCCAGGTCCGCAATCCCTCTAGCTCTTGCACCAGCAGTACTTGAACCGCCATTACCGCCCTGAACAGTGCCGGTATTGGTAAAAGAGAAAGAACTACCATTAACGCCAGCACCGCCAGCACCACCCGCGCTGTTAAAACTAGTAGTTAAAGCGTTACCACCGATACCACCGTTACCACCGGTGATAACCTGGCTATTAATCACATTAACGCCAGTGCTTACCAAGCCACCACCACCGCCACCACCATAGCCAGCACCTCCCGATCCAGCGCTCCCATTCCCACCATTCCCACCATTCCCTCCGGTAATGCTGGCATTCGTGATGGTCGTACCACTGCCCGTTAGATAAACCCCAGCACCACCACCACCACCAGAACCTCCATCAGCTCCTGAACCGGTAGTGCTCGTTTGTCCACCATTCCCCCCATTCCCTCCTCTGGCAGCATCCGTCACGACAGATAAGTCGGTGCCATAAAAGCCAGCACCGCCGCCACCGCCACCGGCAGAACCAAATCCTGACGAGCAGCCTGAAAGACATAGAGCATCCCCCCCATTGCCCCCGTTACCGCCCACATAATTGGTCAGTGAACTGCCCACCAAGCCACCGTTACCGCCTGTTGAAGCAGGATCAGTCAATTCTGCTCGTGCTCCATTTGCGCCATTTCCACCGTTTCCAGTCGCACCGCCATTTGAGCCATTACCAGCACGACCCGGCGTAAAAGCAACGCCTCCCAGACCATTGGCGCCGCCGCCGCCGCCTGGTCCACTATAAGCACCATTTAAACCATAAAAATCAGCACTATTACCGCCTTGGCCGTTAGCCATGGCGTTCGCCGAAAAAAGCACCAGTAAAATAGTTGCTAGAGGAGTTAATTTAGGTGTGTGAAGAATAATATCTTCCTTTTGATCAAAACATTCTGTAATTTCCATTTTTTCATCCATTGATATTTATAAATTTCGCTTTAAAACGCAGTATTGGAGAAATTGATGAGTTCAAGACTCGAACCCCGATTGTCAGACCTATATTTAAACCCGCTGACCACCAAAGGAAAGCTTCCGCCACGCAGTGTTTATTTCGTAAGGTCATCCGTTATCACGGTGAACCCGAAATAATCACTATAGGTAAAAATAGTACTAATAAAGCCGCTCTGGCAATTTTCTACACCGAAAAAACTGAAAAAGAAATCATTATCGTCAGGCAGAACACATAGCTAAACAACCTTATTGAGCAGGAACACCGAAATATCAAACGTCAGATACACCTGATGCTGGGCTTTAAATCATTTCGCTGAGTGCAGACGATATTGTCAGGCATTGAGTTAGTGCACATGATGCGTAAAAGGATACTTCAAGATCCCGATGGCGAGGTTTTATCCCCAGCGACACAATTTTATCTGTTGGGTCCCTAAAAAGTGTCAGCGCAATTTTCTCTCATTTCCTTGCGCTAATGCAGCATACATGGATGCCCCCGTTTGCCAAACAATCGTTTTGTTATAACCAGAACAAGGTTGAGATTGCAGCCATACATCCGGACTTTGTTTGAGGCCGCCGCCTTTGAATCGCCCATTCAAAATACTTATAAATCAATTTTTTAAATAAAAATCACTATAATTAACCTCAAACGTTCTGTCATATGCAAACAAAACCCACCCTATTCGAAAATTTTTATTCGCTATTGCCACCATCGCAACATGGGTGTTCCGTCTGGGTAACAGATTATTCAACCAGTTTGGCGCTTTCGCATTAGCCTAAATAGGTGTTCTTAATACCGCTACACATCATGCTGCCGGCAGGTGGGAATGATGAGGAACGCCGATGCGCCGAGAACCCTTCCCTGGGAGCTCGTATCGCACATCCCTGCGCTCAATGGTCGGCTAACCTGCATCACCGCTATTATGCGCAGCTATTTAGAAAGGTCAGAAAAAGTGGTGCGGCTGGTTATCTAGGCAGTTAACAAATAAAATTATTCCGCAGGTGACAATCTCATCATGTCATTTTTGTTGCACATAACGAAAGCTTTAACAAACCGCGCCTGGAGCAGGCAAACCTGTTGCCCTTGTCTGGCCCAATACCGAGAGCCGCTGCGCGAATGGAACTGAGCCCTCAATGACTGAAGAACGCTAGAAAATCCTGGCTACTGAGCTGTTTCCCCACCACCTCACCGCAGTTTTCATCAATGAAGTGAACCTGTATCAGACATTTTACGATATCAACGCCAACCAAGGCATCTCGAACCCAAGTCATGGGTAGGTAACACCATAAAAATGCTGAATTTTATCCGACGACAGCTTAATACAACAGAGCCTTTAATATATGTTACAACCATCTGAAATAATATTTATCGATTGGTTTTTTATTATTTTTTTTATATATAAACACTATAAGCTTAATATAAAATATTAAAAAAAACCATATAAATGGATATTTATCTATAAAATTATTTTTAACGATACTTTTAACCACCAAAAACACAAAATCAGAATTAAAAGTTACATAAATACAATAAAAAACCAATAAATAAATAGCAAAATACTGATTTTTATATTGTTTTTTAAAACCTTAACCGAAATATTGAAAGTTGACACCATGCATAAAAGTTTTTACTATTCACATCGATTTACATACACGGTGAAATAACAGTTCGGCAACTTATTGCTTCAGCTATTCACCTGTGTATCTCCAATACAGCGTTGAATATAAATACTGTCCACTTGCGTGTTTTTTTAATTGGAAATTTAAATGTTAGATTGATTGAATATGGTGTAAAGCCATTGTGCTTAGAATGGCTCATTTCAGTAGAAAAATAAAAACTCTTTCTGATATCCAGAATGCGTTCAGGATTGTCAAGATAAGTTGCGCCTTCAACCAATATGATGAGAAGTAATATATAAACTTTATTAAATTTCTTTCTTACGCTTGATCATAAGTTAACGTAGCAGATATCTGTTCTTCAATTATTAACCTGATTAAGGAGTGAAATTCAACACGCAGATTTAAGGTTATTTATACCCAACATCATCATCCTTGTGTATCTCGATAAAGACAGGTCGCGCGAATGTACAGAGAGCCCTTCCTGCAAATATCGAGCACATCTTTTTAATTTATCTCGTAAAGGTAGTTGCAGTGAATAAATACGACCTCTCTTCTCGCCGTAAGCAAGAAGCACCCAAAAAATCTCGGTTATCCACGTTATTAGCCTGGGCTAATATTGTCACCCAAGTCGCCTTCCCCATGAGCCTTGTCTATACGCCCGCCGTTATGGCGGCGAAGAAGGCCCATAGCGAAGATGAACAGGCAACGGCCAACGCCGCCACCCGTTTAGCCGGTGTGTTAGCCAGCGGTGACCCAACCAAACAGGCTGAATCTATCGCCCGTGGAGCCGCGACCAGCTCGGCAAACACCGCCGTAGAAAACTGGCTCAATCAGGTTGGCTCCGCCAAAGTACAACTCAATGTGGATGACAAGTTGACGCTTGAAGGCAGCCAGGTCGACGTCCTCTTGCCGCTGCAGGATACCCCAAGCTTGCTCACCTTCAGCCAGTTAGGCACGCGCTACATTAACGACCGCCTCACCCTTAACGCGGGCATCGGCCAGCGTCACTTCCTCGACCAGCAGATGTTTGGCTATAACCTGTTCCTTGACCGAGACGTTCAAGGGCGCCATTCGCGCATTGGTCTTGGCGGCGAATATGCCCGTGATTACCTGCGTATCGGCGCCAACGGTTATTTTGGCGCCACCGGCTGGAAGAACTCACGCGACCTGGACGGATTTGATGAAAAAACCGCCAACGGCTTTGATATCCGCACCGAAGCCTATCTGCCTTCACTGCCACAGCTGGGCGGCAAGCTGGTTTACGAGCACTATTTCGGTGATGAGGTCGGCCTGTTTGGCAAAGATAACCGCCAATCCGACCCGTCGGCCTTTACCGTCGGCGTGAATTACTCCCCTATTCCACTGCTGACCCTCGGTGCTGACCATAAGCACGGCAACAGTGGCATGGAGGAAACTCGCTTCAACCTCTCCTTCAACTACGCCCTTGGCACCCCTTTGTCGCAGCAGCTTGACCCAGCCAACGTCGGGGCAAAACGTACCCTGGCGGGCAGCCGCTACGAGCTGGTTGACCGTAATAATGAAATTGTTCTGCAATACCGCGAACAACAGTTACTGAACGTGGTCATGGCCCCGCTGATGCAGGGGGACGCCGGCCAGACGATCGCGTTGCCGATCACCGTCACCAGCAAGCATGGCGTGGCGTCGTTTGAATGGCAGGCCGACGGGTTTACCGCAGCCGGCGGGAAAATCATGCCTAAAGGGCAAGGGTGGCAAGCGGTGCTGCCCGCGTACAGCCTGCAGGGCAATAACAGCTACCCGATCAGTGTCACCGTGGTGGACAAAGCGGGTAACCGTTCTGCCCCTGCACAGGGGGAAATCGCCGTGACCGGATTTGGTATTGCGGCAACCTCCGAACTGACGATTAAAAATGCCCGTTTACCGGCCGATGGTCGTTCTACCACGCAGGTAGAATTATCCCTGAAAGACGGCAGCGGCAGCCCCATCAGCGGGATCGCCGGGCAAATCAGCCTGAACAGCGAGTTAGAGTCGCCATCAACGGCCAAAAAAATCCAGGCAGCCTCGATGTCGGCCGAACCGACGGCGCATACCATCGGTGAGATAACCGAATCCCCAGAGCGTCCCGGTGTCTATCTGGCCACCTTTACGGCAGGCAGTCGTGCGGGGGTGGTGAAGATCGGTGCCAACATCACCGGGGCAACCCTCGCTGTGAAGCCAGCTACCGTCACCCTGGCGGCAGACAATACGACGGCGACTCTCGATAAAAACAGCCTGTCTGGCAAAGACGGCAGCACCCTGGCCAACGGCAAGGATGTGAACACCGTACAACTGCCGGTCAAAGACGCCAACGGCAATCCGATCCCCGGCTATGACGTCACCTTTACCGTCACCAACCCGGATGGCACGACTCGCCAGCAGACGGTGACCACCGATGAGAACGGCATCGCCTCTCTGCCGGTGACCAGCAACCTGGCAGGCAGCGTGAAGGTCGAAGCAGAAATCGGCGGCGTGACCAGCAGCACCGAGCTGAGCTTTGTGGCCGACAGCAGCACCGCCACCATTGACCAGAACGGCATGGGGGCAAAAGCAGGCAATACCGTCGCCAACGGCACCGACGTCAACACCGTGCAACTGCCGGTGAAAGACGCCAACGGCAACCCAATCCCCGGCTTTGACGTCACCTTTACCGTGACTAATCCGGACGGTACCACCCGTCAGCAGACGGTGACCACCGATGCCAACGGCATCGCCTCTCTGTCGGTCACCAGCGACCAGGCGGGCAGCGTCAAGGTAGAAGCACAAGTCGGCGGCACCACCGCCAGCACCGAACTGAGCTTTATCGCCGACAGCAGCACCGCCACCATTGACCCGAACGGCATGACCGCCGACGCAGGCGACACCGTGGCTAACGGCACCGACGTCAACACCGTACAACTGCCAGTGAAAGATGCCAACGGCAACCTGATCCCCGGCTTTGACGTGACCTTTACCGTCACCAACCCGGATGGCACCACCCGTCAGCAGACGGTGACCACCGATGCCAACGGCATCGCCTCTCTGCCGGTCACCAGCACACAAGCAGGCAGCGTGAAGGTCGACGCCAACGTGGGCGGCGTGACCAGCAGCACTGAACTGAGCTTTTTGGCCGACAGCAGCACCAGCGCCATCGACCCGAACGGCATGACCGCAGCAGCGGGTGACACCACCGCCAACGGCACCGACAGCAACACCGTACAATTGCCAGTGAAAGACGCCAACGGTAACACGATCCCCGGCTTTGAGGTGACCTTTACCGTCACCAACCCGGACGGCACTACCCGTCAGCAGACGGTCACTACCGATGCCAACGGCATCGCCTCTCTGCCGGTCACCAGCACACAAGCGGGCAGCGTGAAGGTAGAAGCTAACGTGGGCGGCGTCAGCAGCAGCACCGAACTGAGCTTTGTGGCCGACAGTAGCACCGCCACCATTGACCAGAACGGCATGACCGCTGGCGCAGGCGACACCGTGGCCAACGGTACCGACGTCAACACCGTCCAGTTACCAGTGAAGGATGCCAACGGCAACCCGATCCCTGGCTTCGAGGTGACCTTTACCGTCACTAACCCGGACGGTACGACTCGTCAGCAGACCGTGACCACCGATGCCAACGGCATCGCCTCTCTGCCGGTCACCAGCGACCAGGCGGGCAGCGTGAAGGTCGACGCCAACGTGGGCGGCGTGACCAGCAGCACCGAACTGAGCTTTGTGGCCGACAGTAGCACCGCCACCATTGACCAGAACGGCATGACCGCTGGCGCAGGCAACACCGTGGCCAACGGCACCGACAGCAACACCGTCCAGTTGCCAGTAAAAGACGCCAACGGTAACCCGATCCCCGACTTTGAGGTGACCTTTACCGTCACTAACCCGGACGGTACCCCCCGTCAGCAGACGGTGACCACCGATGCCAACGGCATCGCCTCTCTGCCGGTCACCAGCACACAAGCGGGCAGCGTGAAGGTAGAAGCACAAGTCGGCGGCGTGACCAGCAGCACCGAACTGAGCTTTGTGGCCGACAGTAGCACCGTCACCATTGACCAGAACGGCATGACCGCTGGCGCAGGCGACACCGTGGCCAACGGCACCGACAGCAACACCGTCCAGTTGCCAGTGAAAGACGCCAACGGTAACCCGATCCCCGACTTTGACGTGACCTTTACCGTCACTAACCCGGACGGTACGACTCGTCAGCAGACGGTCACTACCGATACCAACGGTATCGCCTCTCTGCCAGTCACCAGCAACCAGGCAGGCAGCGTGAAGGTCGACGCCAACGTGGGCGGCGTCAGCAGCAGCACCGAACTGAGCTTTGTGGCCGACAGCAGCACCGCGACGATTGCCGATAGCGCCCTCACTGCCGGTAACACTGGCAGCACCGTGGCCGATGGTGAGACCAGCAATACCGTCTCGCTGCCGGTGGTAGATGCCAACGGAAACCCGGTAACGGACTATGAAGTCACCTTCACCGTGACCGGTGCCGACGGCAGCAAAAAAGACGTGACGGTGAAAACCAATGTCAACGGCATTGCGACCCTACCGGTCACCAGTGAAAAAGCAGGGACTGTGACGGTTACCACCAACGTGGGTGGCAAAGATGCCAGCATCAGCCTCGACTTTATTGCGGATAGCAGCACCCCGACGATCACCGACAACGCGATGAAAGCCAGTAACACCGGCTACACGTTGGCTGATGGTATCACCAGTAATAGCGCTATATTGCTGGTTACTGATGCCAAAGGTAATCCGCTGACGGGCTATGACGTTACCTTTATCGTCACTAGCGTAGGGGGCACTCAGAGCAACACTGAACTGAAAACCGACACCAGCGGTCTGGCTACCTTACCAATCACCAGCAGCAGTGCAGGTACGGTGAGCGTTTCGGCTACTGTGGCGGGCAAAACAGCCAGCGTCAATCTGGGCTTCGTGACCTTTGAACTCTCTCCTGCCAATCAGAAAATCGCAGAGAAAAGTTCTTATCAACTGGCGCTGTATCGCACGGACGACAAAGGTAACAAAGCCCTTGTTGCTACTGACACAACCTGGTCATCCGATAATGCTGGCATTGCTACCGTCAACTCAGCAGGCATGGTTTCAGCCATTACACCCGGTACCGCACATGTTAAGGCAACCGGAACCTACGAAGGTGTGAAGTTTGATGTCAGCACCAACTTAGAAGTTGCACCTTTGGTTTACTCCAAGGCGTTTGGCAGCGCTAGAACTGGCGATCAGCAAGGAAGCATCATCATCCAGGCACCTGATTATCTGATCCCCTTATCATGCGGTTGGCTGGTCGATGGTATGGGCGGAGTCGGTGGAACGGGTACCGAAACACTCAATATTGCTAATGCCAACAAGGTAAGCAAAATTAAAATCACCAACGGGAATAGTGTTAATTATGGTGGGAACGTTATAGGCCGATTGGAGTTTGTGTATCAAGACGGCACCAGCAAGACATGTGGTAGTTACCAAGGAGAACTCACCTCAACAACAGTAGAGGAGTTTGTATTAGAAGCCGGTTATACATTACAAGGTTATGAGGTGTATGGTTCTAGAATCATCCATCAGGTTAAATTTATAACGGCTTATACTGCGGGTTAATGTCTATTTAAAACAGGGTACCATTCCCTAAGATGCTCAAACAGATTACATCATCATCTGATTGCAGCATGGGAGTGGTCACTCTATCAACATAGCGTTATACACAAAACACTTAGAGCTGCATGATAAAAACGCCATCCGTTTTTGTCATGCAGCTCTAAGTACGATAAGTATATTGGCAACAAAAAATCATCTATTGAATAGCCCCACTACAGATTAAAAATGGCCCTTGATTGGCTGAAATAAGGAAACGCCCTTGACTTATTTCATCTATCCTGAAGTAACTTTTTTTATCGGGCATGGTATAGGGGAAATATTTTTCAATTAAAAGATCAGGCACGCTATCCTGCCCAGTTTTTGTCATTTCATTTATTTTCGCCTCAAAATGGTTAGTACCATTTTGATCAAAATAATTAAAAGCTACGTTCCTGGCAAGGACATACTCAGTTTCATTTTTCATCACTACTCCTCTCATCGCTGCATATCCCACACCATTCCCCCCTCTAAAGAAGAGACGATAACTGATAGTGTAAGTAAGCAGATTATTACCATTTTCCACTTTAAACTTTGCGGTACTCAAACATAACTTACTCTCCTGGTTCATCGGTTTTTTGATGAAAAAAAACAGTAAGGAGATAATCAAGATAACGGTAAGCAATGCCAGGAAAAAAAATTTCACTTTCATACTATTGCCCACTAATTTTAGTTGTGACACATTCATCGTGAGAATCACTATCCTTGACGCAGCGACTAAGTAAACTGTAAATATTTACCGGTAGTCCGGTAGTATTATTCTTATAAAAAAAGAATTCAGCACCATCAATGCAATTTAAATCAAACTGTTTAATATGTTTTTTAACCCTATCCATATCTATGTCACTTTTTACTTTCATACGAGCATTGTAATCAGGTAAAAAAAAGATTTGGCAATGGTCAATACTCCCAGCAGCTAATACCTTTTTATCGCTATTAATCTGCTCAAATAAAAGAAAATAGAGTACGGCTGCCACTGATGTTATTGTCAATAAAGCCAGTGTGATTTTTATCATCCGTTTACTGATGGTCTTGCCTGCGGGGCGTTCGTCATTATGCTCTTTTACCGACTCAGATAGCGGCGCGTCGTTGCTGGATTCGGGTTCAACGTCCACTTCAATTAGACCTGCATCAGGGCGACTCAGGGCGACAACATTAACATCAGCAGATAACATATACCCTCGTTTGGGCAGGGTGACAACACACTCTTTTTTCAAATGGTCAGAAAAAATCTTTCGCAGCGTGCTAATGTACTGAGTCAATGTGTTAGAAGACGCGATTCTTCCATGGTTATCCCAAACTTTTTCTAGAAACTCTTCTCGAGTAACTAATTGCCCTTTTTTTTCAATAAGAAGAATCAGCATCCTGTTGAGCACAGGTGTTAACGTGATGACATTATCATCGTTTTCACCCACGGGAAGCAGCACACCGTCATCAGAACGATATAGCAATACATCGTCAAAAAGGTAGTCCACAGTGTCATTTCTCCCAAGTCTGGCTCTATGTTATTAGTATTAGCAACGATTACCGGTGTTGGCGAATGTCTACTTCCGCTCGTTGCTGGTATATATCCCCAAAATAATTCGAGTTGCCTGTAGGCAGCAAGACCATGAGTCGCCAGGAGCATAGCCCACTATGTGACTGGGGCGAGAAGCGAGGCGTAGCCGACACCCAAGCAACTTGAAGTATGAAGGGTATAAAAGCAACATTGTCGTTTCCTGCTAGGCTTTAGGCTGTAGTAAACCTCTATCTGCGCCTTTGCGTTTTTCGCGTCACCGCGTTTCGTTAACCCATGGGAGAATACTATGCCAGACCAATCAAGCATGGTTGCTGACAATACCATTCATGCCTGGGCGTCGCCAGGCAAAGGGAAACTTCTTGAACCCTTCAGCTTCGATGCTGGTGCGTTGGGTAGTGATGATATTGAAGTTGCTATCGATTATTGTGGTGTCTGCCACTCCGACTTATCGATGCTGAATAACGAATGGGGGATGACCCGCTACCCTTTCGTACCCGGCCATGAAGTCGTCGGCAAAGTGACCCAACTCGGCAGTCATGCGCTAAATAAAGGCTTGAAAGTGGGTCAGGTGGTGGGTATAGGCTGGAACCGAGGCAGTTGTATGCACTGTCACCCATGTATGTCTGGCGATCAACACCTGTGCCATAAAGTGCAACCCACCATCGTTGGTCGCCATGGGGGATTCGCCGACCGTATCCGCAGCCATTGGGCTTGGGCGATCCCATTACCGGAGGGCGTTGATGTGACCAGTGCCGGGCCGCTGTTCTGTGGTGGGATCACCGTTTTCAACCCCTTACTGCAATACGATGTGCGTCCAACGCAGCGTGTTGGCGTCGTCGGTATCGGTGGTCTGGGCCATATGGCAATCCGTTTTATGCATGCCTGGGGATGCGAAGTCACGGCCTTTACGTCATCAGCCAGCAAACGTGATGAAGCACTTTCTCTGGGGGCACACCGCGTAGTCGCCAGCAATGATAAATCGGCGTTAAAAGCCATCGCTAACCAGCTCGACTTTATTCTGGTCACTGCCAGTGCTTCACTGGATTGGGATGCCTTTATCAGTACGCTCGCGCCCAAAGGCCGCCTGCATTTTGTCGGTGCTATACCAGACCCGGTACCGGTTCAGGTATTCTCGTTCATCAGCAAACAGGCTGAGCTTTCAGCCTCGCCAACCGGTGCCCCTTCACGGTTGGCAGAGATGTTAGCATTCTGTGCACGCCATAGCATTGTGCCACAAGTAGAGCATTTCCCGCTCAGTAAAGTGAACGATGCCATGGCACATCTGGCCGCAGGCAAAGCCCGTTACCGGATCGTACTGGATATGCACGCCTAAAGGAGAGAAACATGCAGCCCATCATCAAACTCCACGATGGCAACCTGATGCCGCAGTTAGGTCTTGGCGTTTGGCAAGCCAGTATCGAAGAAACGGCCTTTGCTGTTAGCCAAGCACTGGAGATCGGCTATCGCTCTATCGATACTGCCGCAATTTACCAGAATGAGGAAGGGGTAGGCGCAGCTCTGCAATCCGCTTCTATCCCACGTAACGAGCTGTTTATCACTACCAAACTGTGGAACGACGATCAGCACGATCCACAAGCGGCACTGGAAAACAGCCTGAAAAAGCTGCGTCTCGATTACGTCGATCTCTATCTGATCCATTGGCCGAAACCTGCTCAGGATCAATACGTCGATGCCTGGCGCAGTTTGATCAAAATGCGCCAGCAAGGCCTGGTAAAAAGCATTGGCGTCTGTAATTTCAATATTCCACATCTGCAACGCTTACTTGAAGAAACCAGTGTCGCCCCGGTGATCAACCAGATCGAACTGCATCCATTGCTGCAACAGCGCCAACTACACGCCTGGAACGCAACCCATCACATTATCACCGAGTCCTGGAGCCCCCTTGCCCAAGGTGGAGAAGGGGTATTCGATCAGGCATTGATCAAGAAGCTGGCAGAAAAGTACAACAAGAGTCCGGCACAGATTGTGTTGCGCTGGCATCTGGACAGCGGTCTGATCGCCATCCCCAAATCGGTAACAGCGGCACGTATCCGTGAGAATTTTGACGTTTTTGATTTTAAGCTGGATAAGGATGAGCTGAGCGAGATCGCAAAACTGGATATCGGCAAGCGTCTGGGGCCAAACCCCGATTTACTGTAGCCTTGCATGGGGCCGCACGGTTGGCCCCATGCTTTAAAGATTTGACGCCATCCACATGTAATCCCAAGATGCAGGTTGGTGATTGCACTGTTTACACGGAGCCGTATGACCTTCTCTCTTTCTTACTTACCACGCTGGGTTATATTGATCATGCCAGTGCTGTTGGCCAGCTGTTCCAGCAAGCGTCAACCGAACTATCATGATACGCAGACTTATAATGACGAAATCGCAGACGCAGCCAAAGAATATGGCGTCGATGAAAAGTTGATCACCGCCATTATTCAGGTAGAGTCGGGCTTTAACCCGCAAGCAGTCAGTCGTTCCAACGCCATTGGTTTAATGCAACTCAAGGCAAATGGCGCGGGTTGCGATGCCTATCGTTATAAAGGTAAAAGGGGCTGCCCGGATGATAATGACCTGCTCGATCCCGCGACCAATATCGACCTTGGAGCCGCTTATATCGGTTCACTGCAATACCAGCAATTGAAGTGGATTGAAAACCCAGTCACACGCCGCTATGCCACAGAGGCGGCTTATGCCAATGGCGCAGGTGCACTGTTGCGCACCTTTTCCAATGACCGTCAGAAAGCAATCCGCATGATTAACAGCCTGTCGCCTGAGGCGTTTCACTGGCATATCCGCCAGCATCACCCTTCTCCTCAAGCACCTCGCTACATGCTGAAAGTTGAAAAAGCCTATAGCCATTTATAGCAAGGCACTACCATTCAGGTAGCGCCTTTTGCTCAGGCTTTGGTACTGCGAACCGGCTTACGCGGCGGTTTGTTAGTTGGCGTGCGCTGGCGGGTGATATCGGTATGTTTGGTCAACGCAGGACGGGTACTGCGTTGCAGGCGTTTGGCTTCACGCTGTTCGTCAAGGCTCGGGGCTGGAACCAAACACTCGCGGCGGCCGCCAATCAGGTGTTTCATACCCATTTCTTCCAGCGCGCTACGGATCAATGGCCAATTGAGCGGATCGTGATAACGCAACAGCGCTTTGTGCAAGCGGCGTTGACGTTCGCCACGTGGAATAAACACCTCTTCACTTTTATATCCCACTTTACCCAACGGGTTCTTGCCGCTGTAATACATGGTCGTGGAGTTTGCCATTGGTGATGGGTAGAAATTCTGCACCTGATCAAGACGGAAACGGTTTTTCTTAAGCCACAGTGCCAAATTGACCATATCCTCATCACGGGTACCAGGATGTGAAGAGATGAAATAAGGGATCAGGTACTGCTCTTTACCCGCCTGTTTGGAATACTGGTCGAACAGTTGCTTAAAACGATCGTAACTGCCCATACCAGGTTTCATCATCTTGGACAGTGGGCCGTCTTCGGTATGCTCCGGCGCAATTTTCAAGTAACCGCCGACGTGGTGCGTCGCCAGTTCCTTGATATAGCGCGGATCTTCTACCGCCAGATCGTAACGCACACCGGAAGCGATCAGGATTTTCTTGATCCCTTCCAGCTCTCGGGCACGGCGATAAAGCTTGATGGTCGGCTCGTGGTTGGTATCCATATAGGTACAGATTTCTGGATACACGCAGGACGCACGGCGGCAAGTTTGCTCTGCACGCGGATTGGTGCAGCGCAACATATACATATTAGCCGTTGGGCCACCCAAATCGGAAATAACTCCGGTAAAGCCTGGAACCTTGTCGCGGATCTCTTCAATCTCACGCACGATGGAGTCTTCCGAACGGCTCTGGATAATGCGCCCTTCGTGCTCGGTAATCGAGCAGAATGAACAGCCCCCGTAGCATCCACGCATGATATTCACCGAGAAGCGGATCATGTCATAGGCCGGAATGCGCTCTTCACCATAGGATGGGTGCGGCACACGCTGATAAGGCAAGCCAAACACGCTGTCCATTTCCGGCGTAGTGAGTGGGATGGCTGGTGGATTGATCCAGACATAGCGATCGCCATGTTTTTGCATCAGTGCACGTGCACAGCCAGGGTTGGTTTCATGGTGCAGAATACGGGAAGCGTGAGCATACAAGACTTTATCGGCTTTCACCTTCTCAAAGGAAGGCAGCAGTACATAAGTCTTTTCCCACGGTTTTGGTTTGGCTGCACGCACGGTAACGGGTTTGGCTTCAGGCTCTGGCTTACCACCATCGGCGCAAGGTAAATCTTCACCGTAAGGGTTAGGGATAGGTTCAATACGGCCTGGTTTATCCAGACGAGTAGAGTCTACACCACTCCAACCCGGTAATGGCTGTTTACGCATCACAGCGGTATTGCGAATATCGTGGATATCCGCAATATTCTCACCTGCCGCAAGGCGGTGTGCCAACTCCACCAGCGGACGCTCGCCGTTGCCGTAAATCAGAATATCGGCTTTGGAATCAACCAACACCGAACGGCGCACGGTATCAGACCAGTAATCATAGTGCGCAATCCGCCGTAGGCTGGCTTCGATGCCCCCTAAAACGATTGGCACATCTTTATAGGCTTCTTTACAGCGTTGGCTGTAGACCAAAGTGGCACGGTCGGGGCGTTTCCCCCCGACGTTACCTGCCGTATAGGCATCGTCATGGCGTAGCTTGCGATCGGCCGTGTAGCGGTTGATCATGGAATCCATGTTGCCCGCAGTCACACCGAAGAACAGGTTCGGTTTGCCCAAACGCATAAAATCTTGTTTATTACTCCAGTCCGGTTGAGCAATAATCCCAACGCGAAAACCCTGAGCTTCCAGCATGCGGCCAACGATCGCCATGCCAAAACTCGGATGATCGACATAGGCGTCTCCGCTGATAATAATCACATCACAGCTGTCCCAACCCAGTTGGTCCATTTCTTCACGCGACATCGGCAAGAATGGCGCGGGGCCAAAACATTCGGCCCAATAAGGTTTGTAAGAAAACAGTTCACGTTCAGGTTGGATCAGGCTGATGCTGCTCATTACGGGTACTCTTGTACAGGTTAATTTATCGCCGGGCGGCGATTATACGCACTCCATGACAAAAGAGCATGGTTATTTCTCAATTTACTCAGCTATTCACCTCAAACTCATAAATATCACTGCGACACAGTGTTTCACTCAACTCCAATACTTCACCTTGCGCATTGCGGCTGGTCTGAACAATCCGCAACAAGGGTGTGCCACTGTGTATATTAAGCAAGCTGCCATTTTCTTCATTACAGGTGACCGCCTTCAACAGAAAATGTTTTCCTTCCGGCACGATACCGCGCGACTGCCATAGGGCATAAAGCGAGTGTTCCAGTTGTTCGGGGTCAGGCAGGAAATGAGGCGGTATATAAGTGGTTTCCAACGAAACCGGGTTGCCCTCCGTCAACCGCAAACGGCACAGTTTAACCACCACACTGTTCCCTTCGAGTTCCAGCGCCTTGGCCACATCGGCAGGTGCGGTCGTTCGGATACGCAGCAACCAGTGGTTACTAACGCTGCTGCCACTGCGCAGCACCTGAGCGGTAAAGCCTTGATCAGGGTTGAGAGAATAACCGATATGCATTGCGACACGCGTTCCACTCCCCTGTTGGCGTGAAACCAGTGCTTTCTCTTCTAATAGTTTCATCGCCTTGCTGACGGTCACGCGCGACACATCAAGAACTTGAGCTATTGCCCGCTCTGGCGGCAAGAAATCCCCCACCTCTAACACATGTTGCTTGATAGCCACCTCGATCGTTGTCGCCAGCTGAATATAGCGTGGCGCCGCCGCAGCCTGCAAAAACTGCTGCTGAAGCCAGACAGTCAAATCCTTCATAGTCCCTTACCTTTTACGCTTATCAAGCGCGTCATCTCGATCATATTTATCACGCTCAAGATTAAGAACATCTCAGTGAGTGAGTTGAAAATAGGTTGGCATCACATTCATTAATCATTGGACTTTAATTGAATCCATTTCACACATAACGTTATCGTAGTCGATGTTTTTTGACATTAGGCGGCAACGCAAGGGAACAGTAAATAAATGGGAAAAACAAAGGATCCTCACCATGCCATTCTCGGCACGCTTTACGGGCAGGCCGTTGGCGATGCAATGAGGATGCCATCAGAACTTTGGCCATTACAGCGAGTTCGTGATTATTTTGGTCGGATAACTTACTTCTTGCCTGGCCCAGAGGAAAATATAGCAGCAAACGGATTTGTCGCCGGGGAATTCACCGACGACACGCAACAGGCCGTCGCACTGATGGATACACTGTTAGCAAGCAAAGGTCGTCATGCTCTCTATGGCCTGAAAGGTAAAAATCGCGGTATACAGAACGTTCCACTGCTATGCTGGTTTCTCGTGGCACTCTGTGGATTGATGATGACCAAAACCGGTTTTATTGATGGCCCATTGGCCAAAGGCCTGTTTGCCGATCCCAGCCAGGAGCTATTCGTTTCCTTCCTGGCCAGCCTGTTCGCTTATGGTTTTTATTTGGCCAATAACCGGGGACGTCAATGAGTGATTTTGTTGCAGTAACACCGATTTTGGTTGTGGGTGGGGCCGTAGGCGATATCGTCCTCACTTTGCTAAACCTGCCAATCAGTGGTCAAGATATCGAAGCGCAACCACAAGAGCGGCAAATTGGTGGTTGTGCCTTCAACGTAGCGCGCGCACTTCGCTGTCTGAATGTTCCCGTCGTCAACGGTATTCCTGTTGGTAACGGTGAATGGGGGAGTGCCATTGAGGCCGCCATGCAACAGCTCGATTTACCGGTGCTGTTACGCCACGGCCAGAAAGATAATGGCTGGTGTTTGGCATTAGTAGAACCAAGCGGTGAACGCACGTTTATCACGGTGACGGGCTGTGAGACGCAATGGAACAAAGCGCAATTAGCCACTCTGCCGCTCACACCAGAAACGGTGGTCTATGCCAATGGTTGTGAAATGGTGGGGGAGCCTGGCGAAGCATTGCGCGAATGGCTAACACGTCTGCCGTTCGATCAATGGCGGCTGATTGATCCTGGCCCACGCATCGGTCAACTGGACGAATCGTTTTTTGCCATGCTTAGTGATAGCAATACGCTACTTACACTGAACCGCGATGAAGTGACTATCCTGTGTGGTGAAGGCGACCCCGTCAGCACGGCTCAGCGTTATGCGGCTTCACATAACATTACGCTCATCTGCCGCCTGGATCGTGACGGTGCCTGGATTTGTGATGGCCGCAATGCGCCACATCATGTTCCTGTTTATCCTGTTGAAGTAGTCGATACGATTGGCGCCGGTGATGCGCACTGTGCAGGCTTACTTGCCGGTCTTTCCGCTGGGTGGCCGCTGCCGCAGGCTGTCGATTTGGCTAACCGTGTCGCAGCCTACATAGTAGCCCATCGAGGAGCGGCCGGAGCACCAGACTGGCAACAGTTACAACAGCGTTTTCCTGCCTGATTTTCCAAGGCTCAGTTCATTCTTACTGAGCCTTACTGCATTTTACCCTGCACTCTACACCCGGGGTGATTCAAGTTTTACTTAAGCCGTTTCCTGCACCACAAACTGCCCCGTTGAGCCACGGTCGGCCATCTCCAACGTCTGGCTGTAAAACAAGAACGGAAAGTGCTTGGAAGAAACCTGATTGAAGTTCACCAGTAACTCAACCTCACCATCGACCCAGACGGTGTCCTTCCAGCCGCGGTCCTCTGCCATCGGTTGTGCGCCATTCACCCGTTTTATCAGAAACTGTACACCTTGAATATGGAATGCCTGTGGCCGATCGGCATGAATATTCCAACGCTCCCACGTTCCCTGCATCGCTTGCACATCAATGCGGTTCATGTCCCAGAGAGCGTCATTAATCCCTGTCACGCTATCACCCAAGCGGAATTCACGCGTACGAATGCTCTTACCTTCCAGAACCTGATTAGTCAGCAGGTTCCTGGGGAGTGTGTCCGTAACCAGTGACAATAACCCCGTAGGCTTCAGCGTCAACACCTGGGTAGAAATAAGCTTGTTCGAAGGTTCGAACAGGCCACGTAAGCGATCCATAATCCCTGCTGCTTCACCGGCAGTAATAGAAACGTCATCTCCCTTTGACATATCTATCAGTACTTCACGGCGTTCACCCGGTGCCAAAGCAAGTTGTTGTACCGCTACCGGCGCTGGCAGAAAGCCCTGATCGCCTGCAATCACGTTGATCGCCCGCCCATCGCTTAACTGTAAGTTGTAGCACCGCGAATTAGATGCGTTCAACAGGCGTAAACGCACCCATCCACGGGATACTTCAACAAACGGATTTTGTACACCGTTGACCAAAAGCGTGTCACCCATAAAACCGCCCTGAGCAGGGGGAGTGTATTCAGGCAAGCCAAAGTTATCCAGCCGCTTGTCCTGAATGATCAGCGGAAAATCATCAACGCCGTAGTGCTTCGGCAACGGCAGATTTTTGCTGTTTTCATCTTCAACCAGCCATAAACCGACCAAACCGTTGTAGACATGGTGAGCCATACGATTCGGCGTGTTGGCATGATACCAACAGGTAGCAGCGGCCTGGCGAACAGGTATGACAGGTGACCAGTCGACATTAGGCGACATCATCCGCGGCCCCCCCCCCATCAACGTGCCCGGCACCTGTAACCCAGAGATCGTCATCGAGACCGGTTCAGTAAGGTGATTACTGTAAATCAACTTAACATCATCGCCACTGTACACTCGCACTGTAGGCCCCATATACATACCGTTGATGCCCCAGACAGACACTTTGCGGTTGTTCATAAAAGCCCAGTGCACATTCTGCATGGTTAAGAACAATGGCTGACCGCGACGGGACTCTAACAAAGGCGGAATGGGTAACAGGGTTTGCGTGCCGCTCGCCTCAGCTTTCAGTGGTACCGTTCCGGCGCAGAGTGCCAAGCCCGATGCCTGAATAAACTGACGTCGACTGAGTGACATATTTTCTCCATGAAGAAAAACCAAAGCAAATGAAAAGAGCCAATGTGGTCAAGCCATTGGGGCCTGAAAATAATACCGCTCGTTCCCGCACCGGCCTTCTCACCGAAAATAACAGGGCGACCTTAAACCGATGATATTGGCCTGCTAATTAATTTATTTTTTTGTGGCGTCAAGCTGTGCCACTTCAGCATCCAGCTGTTCAATCTTCGCCTTCATCAGCTCATGGCAACGGGCAGCAACTTCACGCACCTGCTCTTTGCTGTAACCGCTGGTTTCAACCGGTTCGAGCATCTCTACGATCACATGGCCATTATTCCAGCGGTTCAGGTTAATCTTGCCGCTGGTGGTAGAAATACAAATCGGAACAACCGGCACCCCAGCCGCAATCGCAGCATGAAATGCACCGGTTTTGAAGGGTAACAAGCCCCGGCCTCGGCTGCGAGTCCCCTCAGGGAACATCCAGATAGAAATATCTTTCTCTTTAATGGCTTCAACCACCTGAGCAATAGTCCCATGCGCCTTGGCACGATTTTCTCTATCGATCAAAAGATTACCGGTTAACCAATAGATCTGCCCAAAGAATGGTATCCACAACAGGCTTTTCTTGCCTACGGTCACAGTACGTGGCTGCACAATATTAGAGGCCGTGACCATATCGTAGTTATTCTGATGGTTGGCAATATAAATGCACTTGCCGTTATGCGCTGCGTTAGCAGGTTTACGGATTTCAACCTTCAAGCCAAATACCGTTGACAAGCGGCCAAACAGATGGCCAAAAGTCGCTACATGGCTGGGATTACGTGGGCTGAACAAGCAGTAAACCGAACCGAGAATACATACCAAAACAGAGTAAATCAAAACGATAATCGCACGCAATATCAATAACATAACAACCTCACTAGCACACAACTGACACAGCATTAAACCCCAGAATGGCAGGACATGACTGCGAAAGCGCCTTTTATATGGAGGGCCGCCGGGTGCCCAAATCACTATCGTACTTAAAGTTACAGTAATGTTTTTTAGTGCCAGCAGGCGAACAACACTGTAACTATAATGCCGTAAAATTTAACTCAGTGACGCGCATCGCCGATAGTTAACCCCGGCTTACTCTTCGCTATCACCGGTTGATACGCGCTCTGGCATATCCAACTCAACCCGATCAATACGCTGCAGCCCACGCGGTAACAAGGTGCCTTTTCGGCCCCGTTCAGCTCTGAATTTTTGCAGATCTTCAGGCCGTAACTTCAGCTTGCGTTTGCCAACATGCAAAGTGATCGAAGTTTGCGGCGGTAGCACGAACAACCAGGCCAGTTTATCTTCGCCGGTGGCGGCTTGTGCCGAGGGTATCGAGACGATCTTGTTACCCTTACCCTTCGAAAGCTGAGGCAAATCGGCTACCGGGAACATCAGCATACGGCCAGCGGCAGTAATAGACAGCAGCATGTCGTCGTCGCTGTTAATCTCCATCGGCGGTAATGCTTTAGCATTCTCTGGCAAAGTAATCATCACCTTACCTGCGCGATTGCGGGCGACCAGATCGTTGAAGGTACAGACAAAACCATAACCGGCATCGGAAGCCATCAGCAGTTTTTTATCGTCATCAGCCATCAAGACCTGCTCCACCGTTGCACCTGGCGGTGGCGTCAGTTTACCCGTCAATGGCTCACCTTGCCCACGCGCCGACGGTAACGTCAGTGGATCGAGCGCATAACTTCGCCCGGTCGAATCGATAAACACCACTGGATGATTACTCTTGCCACGCGCTGCCGCACGGAAGCTGTCACCGGCCTTGTAGCTCAGGCCACTAGGGTCAATATCGTGGCCCTTGGCGCTGCGAACCCACCCCATTTCAGATAGAACTATCGTCACTGGCTCCGACGGCACAATATCATGCTCGCTCATCGCTTTTGCTTCTTCACGTTCCATCAGCGGTGAACGACGCTCGTCGCCATAAGCCTGTGCATCCGCCTGGATCTCTTTTTTGATCAAGGTATTCAGCTTGCGCTCAGAAGCCAGCAGCGCCTGCAAGTGGTCGCGTTCTTTCGCCAACTCATCCTGCTCACCACGGATCTTGAACTCTTCCAGCTTAGCCAAATGACGCAACTTCAGCTCAAGGATCGCTTCAGCCTGCGTATCCGTGATGCTAAAGCGCTGTATAAGCACCGGCTTTGGTTCATCTTCGCTACGGATGATGTGGATCACTTCATCAATATTGAGGAACGCAACCAGTAAACCTTCCAGAATGTGCAACCGCTTGAGCACTTTCTCCAGCCGATAGTTCAGCCGTCGACGCACCGTATCACGGCGGAAAACCAACCATTCAGTGAGGATCTCTACCAACCCTTTCACCTGCGGGCGGTTATCCAGGCCGATCATATTCATGTTGATGCGATAGCTACGTTCTAGATCGGTGGTAGCAAACAGATGGTTCATCACCTGTTCCAGGTCCACTCGGTTTGAACGGGGTACGATTACCAGCCGGGTCGGATTTTCGTGATCGGATTCATCACGCAAATCCTCCACCATCGGCAGTTTCTTGGCCCGCATCTGGCTGGCAATCTGCTCCAACACCTTAGCCCCGGAAACCTGGTGCGGCAATGCCGTGATAACGGCACTGCCATCTTCTTTCTTCCAAATGGCACGCATGCGTATCGAACCACGACCATTCTGATAGATTTTCTGGATCTCGGCGCGCGAGGTGATGATTTCTGCTTCTGTAGGAAAGTCGGGCCCCTGCACAAATTCCAGCAAATCATCAAGTGAAGCGTCCGGTTTATCGATCAAGGCAACCGCAGCCGCTGCTATTTCACGTACGTTATGCGGCGGGATATCGGTCGCCATCCCCACGGCAATCCCGGTCGTGCCGTTGAGCAAAATGTTTGGCAGGCGCGCGGGTAACATCTTCGGCTCCTGCATCGTACCGTCAAAGTTAGCGCCCCACTCTACCGTTCCTTGTCCCAACTCATTCAGCAAGACTTCGGCATACTTTGATAAACGCGACTCGGTGTAACGCATTGCGGCAAACGATTTAGGATCGTCTGGAGCACCCCAGTTTCCCTGGCCATCAACCAGTGGGTAACGGTAGGAGAAAGGTTGTGCCATCAATACCATCGCTTCGTAGCAGGCGCTATCGCCATGCGGATGGTATTTACCCAGCACATCACCGACGGTACGTGCAGATTTTTTGAATTTAGCGCTGTTGTTTAGCCCCAGCTCTGACATAGCATAGATAATCCGGCGCTGTACCGGCTTTAAACCATCGCCAATATAAGGCAGTGCCCGATCCATGATGACGTACATGGAGTAGTTCAGATAGGCGCTTTCAGTGAATGTGTGCAGCGGTAAACGCTCAACACCGTCATGAGTCAGTTCACTCATTACTCAAATATCCTCAGACCGTGGCCTAGTTATCCCTGACAACGAGACAACGTGCTGTTCTCTACCCGCTGTATCGCAATAGATTTCAAGATTCTGCCCGCGATAGTAACTCATCTACAGGGTAGCTGTCACAGTTGACGCTCAGATCGCTCAACGATATTTACCTCTCGAGAGCGTTGCACCATCGATAGCGCTTTTATTGACTTCTAGTCAACACTGTTGTGCGCTATATCGCATTTTTCCCAAACACAGGAAGGATTACACTCTGTTTCAGCAATCTGACTTCTGCCCTTTGTGGCTGTCATCGCCTATTTTATTCTGACGGAACCCTATACTCATGAGCAATATTCTAATTATTAACGCCAAGAAACAATTTGGCCATTCTAACGGTGAACTGAACCAGACCCTCAGCGACGTTGCTGAAAGCTTCCTGCGTGATGCCAAGCATGACGTACAGGTCACCGTGGTGGATGATGGTTACGACATTGAAGCCGAAGTACAGAAATATCTGTGGGCCGATGCGGTGATTTACCAGATGCCGGGCTGGTGGATGGGTGAACCCTGGATACTGAAAAAATATATCGATGAAGTCTTCACAGCTGGCCACGGAAGTCTGTATGCCAGCGATGGTCGTACCCGTTCCGATGCTGCTAAAAGATACGGTTCTGGTGGCCTGATCCAAGGAAAAAAATACATGCTGAGCCTGACTTGGAATGCACCACTGCAAGCCTTTACCGATCCTGAGCAATTTTTCCACGGTGTGGGCGTTGATGGTGTTTATCTCCACTTCCACAAAGCTAACCAATTTCTGGGGATGGAAGCGTTGCCAACCTTTATTTGTAATGATGTGATTAAACAACCGGACATCGCTGGTGACATCGCACGCTATCGCACACACCTTGCTGAAGTCTTTGCTTAAGCCACTTGGCAAAAAAGAGGGCACAGCTACAAAGTCTGCTCATTGATATGCGCGCTGACATAATCCAGAAAACAGGTAATACGTGCCGCCAGTTGAGTATTGCGATAATACACCGCATTAATCGGCTGGCGCACCTCCAGAGTATCCTCTTCCAGCACCTGAATTAAACGCCCTTCGCGTTGATCTTTTCTGGTCATGAAATCCGCCAGCCGAACAATGCCTTCACCACGTAACGCCAGTTGCCGCAACGTTTCTCCGCTGGAGGCTGAAATCGTCGGCGTAATCGCAAAGTTCTCCCCTTGGTGATTACGCAATGGCCATAAATTTAACGATTCTGGTTGGGTAAAACCCAGTAGGCTGTGGTGACGCAGGTCTTCTACACTGCGTGGCGCACCAAAACGGGCGATATATTCCGGACTGGCGAGAATGCGTAACCGGCTGGTGCCCAGCAGGCGCGCGTGGATGGTTGAGTCACGTAATACACCAATACGAATGGCAATATCCGTGCGTTTTTCCAGCAGGTCGATAATCAGATTATCCGTGTTCAGTTCCAGTTCAATTTGCGGAAAATTCTGGCGAAACCCCGCAACCAAAGGGACAATAACGTGTTCCATAAACGGTGCTGCGGCATTGACCCGCAGCAGCCCAGCCGGTATCAGGCGGCGCATCGCCATCTGCTCTTCAGCATGTTCCACCGCGTGAATAATTTCCCGAGCGTGAGCCAAAAAACACTGCCCCTCTTCGGTCAACTCCAAACGGCGCGTTGTACGGCGCAGTAAGGTGGTATCAAGCTTTTTTTCCAGACGGCTAAGCGCACGGCTGATACCCGAGGTGGTCTGGCCAAGCTGGCCAGCAGCAGCGGTAATCGAACCACTATCAACGACTGAGGTATATGCCAACAACTCTTCAAGGGTAATCTTCATCTGTTCCACCTTGAATTGTCAGGCGCTGCACGCAGCGCCTTCAAGATATAGACAATGTTGAGTGCACAGATATTTAAAGATTGGCAGTATCACCTTTATCTTGCAGCCAGTTTCGGCGATCTTCAGCACGCTTCTTCGCCAAAAGCATGTCCATAACGGCCATTGTCTGATCAACATTTTCATCATCAACCACCAATTGCACCAGACGCCGCGTATTGGGGTCCAAGGTCGTTTCCCGCAATTGCAGCGGGTTCATTTCGCCCAGCCCTTTAAAACGCTGCACGTTTGGTTTGCCCTTCTTACGCTTCAGTTGTTCCAGAACACCGATTTTCTCTTCTTCATCAAGGGCGTAATACACTTCTTTACCTAAGTCGATACGATACAACGGTGGCATAGCAACGTAGACATGACCACCTTTAACCAAAGTTCGGAAGTGGCGAACAAATAGCGCACACAGCAACGTCGCTATATGCAGACCATCCGAGTCAGCATCTGCCAGAATACAGATTTTACCGTAACGCAATTGACTAAGATCTTCACTGTCTGGGTCGATACCGATCGCCACAGAAATATCATGCACTTCCTGCGAAGCCAGAACTTCGTCGGAGGAGACTTCCCAAGTGTTAAGGATTTTACCTTTCAGCGGCATGATCGCCTGATATTCACGATCGCGTGCCTGTTTGGCTGAACCACCTGCAGAATCTCCTTCCACCAGAAACAGTTCGGTCATACTCAGATCCTGCGAGGTGCAGTCTGCCAATTTGCCCGGCAGAGCCGGACCGCTGGTCAACTTCTTACGCACGACTTTCTTCGCCGCCCGCAGACGGCGTTGAGCACTGGAGATCGCCAGGTCAGCCAGTTGTTCGGCAGCCTGAACGTTCTGGTTCAACCACAGGCTGAATGCATCTTTTGCAACACCAGAAACAAAGGCCGCACACTGACGGGAAGAAAGACGTTCTTTGGTTTGCCCGGCGAATTGCGGATCCTGCATTTTCACCGACAACACATAAGCGCAACGATCCCAAATGTCCTCTGCGGAAAGCTTTACACCTCGTGGCAAGATGTTACGGAACTCGCAAAACTCACGCATCGCATCCAACAACCCCTGGCGTAGACCGTTGACATGGGTTCCCCCTTGCATCGTCGGGATCAAGTTAACGTAACTCTCCGTCAGTAGCTCACCGCCTTCCGGTAGCCATAACAACGCCCAGTCCACAGCTTCGGTATCACCGGCAAAATTACCAACAAATGCCTTTTCTGGGAGGGTAATCAGACCATTCACCGCTTCCATCAGATAGTCGGTCAGGCCGTCTTGGTAACACCAGCGCTGCTCGGTGTTGTTAACCTTGTCAATAAAGTAAATTTCGACACCGGGGCACAACACTGCTTTGGCTTTCAACAGATGAGAAAGGCGTGAAACCGAGAAACGCGGACTGTCAAAAAATTGCTCATCCGGCCAGAAATGCACACTGGTCCCGGTGTTGCGTTTACCACAAGTTCCGGTGATCGCCAGTTCTTGCACTTTATCGCCGTTTTCAAAAGCGATGCTGTACACATTGCCATCACGGCGAACGTTGACCTCAACACGTTTTGACAAGGCGTTAACCACCGATATCCCTACACCATGCAGACCGCCGGAGAACTGGTAGTTTTTATTGGAGAATTTGCCTCCCGCGTGCAGACGACAGAGGATCAGCTCAACGGCAGGCACCCCCTCTTCCGGATGGATATCTACCGGCATGCCGCGCCCATCATCAATCACTTCAAGTGATTGGTCGGCGTGCAGGATCACGTCAATGCGCTTGGCATGGCCAGCCAACGCTTCATCGACACTGTTATCAATCACCTCTTGACCAAGGTGATTCGGGCGCGTCGTGTCGGTATACATACCTGGACGACGGCGCACTGGTTCTAGACCGCTGAGTACTTCAATGGCATCAGCGTTATAGCTGGATTGAGTCATCGTTGATTATTTTTCGTGGTTAAGATAGGTGCCGGAACCGCCAATTCAGTATAACCCTTGGGGCATTAAGCTGCTGGACGTTCGTCTTCCAAATCACCTGCCTCGGCAGGTGCATCGGGCCTTGTACCGTTGCCCATGATCAGCAACGCCAAATCGTCTGGGTGTGCCTGCGGTATCTAAAATTGCAACAATGTCATAGCCCTAAAAAATCCACAATCTGAGGGAAGTAGTACTCAAAACCAACAAAGGCGTGACTTCCTCCAGATTCTACCGTTTGCCGACAAGCAGTGTAATAAGCCACAGCCTGACCATAGTCGAGAATTTCATCGCCAGTTTGTTGCAACAACCAGATTAAATCTGGTGATTCCAAAGGATCAATCTGCATCACTTTCAGATCATAAACGTGGCGTGACTCTAACACATATTGCTGTCCAGTGTAGGGGTTCTCGTTCTGGCCAACATAGTTGAGCAACAACTCAAATGGCTTCACAGCAGGATTTACCACCACGGCAGGCAGCGCAAAACATTGCGAGAGCCAGGTCGCATAGTAGCCACCTAAAGAAGAACCCACGATCCCCATCGTCTGGCCTGCCCTCGTCATGACCAGATCCTCAAGCAGTTCTGCTGCTTCAGACGGATACGGGGGAAGTTGTGGTACTAACATGGAGATTTCAGGATGGTGTTCAGCCAGCCAGATTTTCAACGCTGTGGCTTTCGCTGACAACGGCGAACTGTTGAAACCGTGCAAATAAAGTAATGTTGATGGCATCAGTAACCGTCCGAGTTCATGTCGGGGCGGAAATCATCGTTCTCCAACCGGAACACCCGAGTTTCTACCCTACCATCAGGCAACAAGTCAAGGCAGCGCCAGCCTGGAGAAACGTCGTCGATGGTAAAATTGGTGCAGTGTGGTTTGAATTGCACGCAGGTAGACGGCGATGCCAATACACGACGCCCTTGCCAGTCTAGATCAAGCTCCTGATGAATGTGTCCACACAACAATGTATTCACTTTTTCATAGCGCGACAGAATACTCGCCAACATATGTGGATTACGTAAACTATGTTGATCAAGCCAGGTGCACCCTGAAGGTAATGGATGATGGTGAAGCAACAGCAATGTATGACGTTCTGGATAAGCCGACAGACAACGTTCCATCCATTCCAGTTGGTATTCACTGAGTTCGCCATGCGGCACACCAAAAACCTGACTGTCTAATAGCAAAATCTGCCAGTTCTCCCCCAGCAAAATTTGCTTCGAGGGAGCGATCCCGGCACCAGCCAAGACATCGACCATAGCGGGTTGGAAATCGTGATTGCCAGGCAACCAGAAACAAGGGGCTGGTAGGCGGCCAATCCCTTCGGCAAAGTGCCGATACGCAGCCGGGGAGTGATCCTGCGCCAGATCGCCTGTGGCAACAATCAAATCACACCCACACTGCTGCATGATAATCGCATCCAGCACCGCGTGGTAACTGGCATAGGTATTGATACCAAGCAAGGTCTCATTTTTGCCGGCAAAAAGATGGGTATCTGTTATTTGTAGTATCCTGACCCTGGCCCCATTTGCCATAGGTAGTCTAAAAAGGCTTTCCAAATGGTATCCTTTGATCATTCAGTCTGTCTAACAAACAGGAACTGCCATTGCTCCATGCGTCAAACAGTAGCGCAACCAATCAGCAAGAAACTGGTTAATTTGGTGCTTTTCATCTCGTTGATGCAATTTTTTATTCGGATAATCATAGCGCGCTTTAAAACGATGGATCTGCTGACTTGAACACACTTCCGCAACCAACGCATCGTGATACAGCCGTACCGACATTGCCGGCAGGCTCCAGTAACTGATGCTGGGTACAGTCTGCTCAATCTGCACCAACGAGGTATAACGTGTAGATTCAACAATAGTCAGCCGATAACGGGCACCATTCACCTGATAAGTTAGCGTTTCACCCACTTCATCGTTTCGCGGCAGCAAACGCCGCAATTGTGCGAAGTTGGTTTCACACAATCTCATCATTTCAGGAAAATCAGGGGTATAACGCTTTTGCATTTAGTTGGCCCATTCTGCTGTCAGCGATTCATGGTGCAACGCCAGCCACTGCAATGCAATCACTGATGCTGCGTTATCAATCGCGCCTTCTTCCACCCAGCGGCACGCCTGTTCACGGCTGACCACATGGACACGGATATCCTCATTCTCCTCGGCCAATCCGTGAACCCCTTCAGCCGTTAGGGCATCGACCTCCCCAACCATAATCGATAGACGCTCGCTGGTTCCTCCAGGACTAGCCAGGTAGCTCAGCACAGGCCGACAACGCCCAACGATAATACCCGCTTCCTCAAGCGCCTCACGGCGGCATACATCTTCAACGCTCTCTCCGGGTTCGATCATACCTGCCACCATTTCCAGTAACCAAGGGGAAGCTGAGGTATCAAGTGCTGCGATCCGCAACTGTTCAATCAGCACAACTTCATCTCTTACTGGATCATAGGGTAGCAATACTGCGGCATGTCCGCGCTCAAAAATCTCACGTTTTACCTCGCCGCTCATTTCCCCATTGAATAGACGATGGCGAAATCGATATAAATTAAGCGAAAAAAAACCACGATATAGCGTCTCACGTGTAATAATTTCTATGTCATTTTTACCAAGGGTGACGGGTGAAAGTTGTGAATCATTCATCTGCGAATTTTCCTATTAAATTATGCCTTGAATATAAACGGTTTTGATGACAGAAACGTCTGAGTTTTATTTTCCGGCTTTGTGTTAGATTGTGAACCATGATATCAGGTGACGCCTATACAAATAGTCAAGTATCAGGCTAAATACCCGTCGTCTTTCAATATGCAAGGCAATTTGGCTGCTTTAGCTCTCCCAACGGACAACACAAACGTTGTTCAAACCGGTTCCTGACCAATTTGTCGCTCAGTTGCTATCTACCTGCATATCGAAGTAACTTGTGTATCGCGTCATGAAAAGTAAAAGTTCCGTAAGATGGCACATTAAGCCACCTTCAGCGACTGGCAGACTCTGCTAGAATCAGCAATTATTTGGTCTATCGTCAGCGCTAACTTAGCAATATTGCTGCACAACAAGGAATGCAAATGAAGAAACTGCTCCCCCTTCTTATCGGACTGAGCCTGTGCGGCTTCAGTACCATGAGCCAGGCAGAAAACTTGCTGCAGGTCTACAAACAGGCCAGAGAAAGCAACCCAGACCTGCGTAAAATAGCTGCAGACCGTGATGCCGCGTATGAAAAGATTAACGAGACACGTAGCCCATTACTACCGCAGCTTGGGTTATCTGCAGGTTATACCTACAATAACGGTTTCCGTGATGCAAACGGCGTCAACAGCAATACCACCAACGGGGCCTTGACGTTAACTCAAACAATCTTTGACATGTCCAGGTGGCGTATACTGACGTTGCAAGAAAAAACCGCTGGTATATCCGATGTCACATATCAGGCTGCTTCGCAGAGTTTGATCTTGAATACCGCTACTGCCTATTTTAACGTGTTGCAGGCAATAGATGCCCTGTCATTCACCCAGGCAAACAAACAGGCAGTGTATCGGACACTGGATCAAACCACCCAGCGTTTCAATGTGGGCCTGGTTGCCATTACCGACGTGCAGAACGCCCGATCCAACTACGATACCGTTCTGGCAAACGAAGTGACTGCCCGCAACAATCTGGATAACGCATTAGAATCACTGCGCCAGATAACCGGTGTTTTCTACCCGGAACTGGCTTCGCTGGATACAGATAAATTCTCCACCAAACGTCCAGATGCCGTTAATAACCTGCTCAAAGAAGCAGAAGGCCGTAACCTGAGCCTGCTTTCTGCCCGACTGAGCCAGGATTTGGCTCGCGAGCAAATCAAGTCTGCGGAAACCGGTTATATGCCAACCGTAAATCTGAATGCCTCTAGCAACGTCAGTAATACCAGGAATAACGGTTCTAACAACAATTCACCTAACGCGAATAACGGCCAGAATCAGGTTGGTGTCAGCCTTAACCTGCCGCTTTACAGCGGTGGCGCAACTAACTCCCAAGTGCAGCAGGCGAAATACAATTTCGTCGGTGCAAGTGAGCAATTGGAAAGTGCACACCGTGGCGTAGTGCAAACCGTACGTTCCTCCTTCAATAACGTCTCCGCCTCCATCAGCAGTATCAACGCCTACAAGCAAGCGGTGATTTCTGCACAAAGCTCTCTTGAAGCAACAGAAGCTGGTTATGAAGTGGGTACACGTACCATTGTCGACGTATTGAACGCTACCTCTGCTCTTTATAGTGCCAAGCAGTTACTTTCCAGTGCTCGCTATAATTATTTGATCAACGAATTGAATATCAAATCTGCACTCGGTACGTTGAATGAAAACGATCTGATGATGTTAAACGGGGCGTTGGGTAAACCGACATCAACCGCACCAGATGTTGTTGCACCTCCAACGTCATCCCTGGATAACCGGGTAGACAGTTACAACGGCGCCAACACGTCATCATCAGCGCCTGTCGCTCGAGCTAGCGCAAAAAACGCGCCAAACACCAATCCATCAAGCAACTGATCGGTTGAGTGAGCACGGGGCACTGCAATACCAGGCCCCGTTTCCCCTTCATCTCGCCACCAACTGTACAAACAACCTTTCGGTACAATAGAGTGCCCCTTGTTCAACGGGGACATACTTGCAGCATGATATGATTCGATGCCTTTTATAGCGTTTTGACGTGAGTGGCATCTCTGGTTTTTTTGAGCATAAGCGAACTGGCTCGCAACCTTACGTATAACTGCGTAAAGAGTCGAGTATACGGGCTTTTCGGCTTTAATTATGACCATGTTTCCCCTATCCTTACGTAACTACTGGGTAAGGGCGAATACAGCCCGAATGATGGGATTAATATCGATGAAACGGACAAAGAACATAAACAAAGAGACATTCCGCAAATCCTGGCGCAGCTACCGCGCAGCGCCCGTAGCTTTGGCGATCAGCGCAGTCTTGATGCTGGCCGGCTGCGAACAGGCCGATGAAACCGTTTCTTTGTATCAGAATGCAGACGATTGTTCCCGCGCTAACCCGTCAATGAGCGAACAATGCACCACTGCGTACAACAACGCGATGAAAGAAGCAGAAAAAACCGCCCCTAAATACGCCACCCGTGAAGATTGCGTGGCCGAATTTGGCGAAGCACAGTGTACACAGGCTCCTGCACAGGCGGGGATGGCGGCAGAATCGCAAAGCAGCGGCAGTTTTTGGATGCCACTGATGGCTGGTTACATGATGGGCCGCATGATGGGTGGCGGTAGCTATGCGCAACAACCGCTGTTTACATCCAAAAATGCTGCCAGCCCTGCAAATGGTAAGTTTGTTGACGCCACTGGCAAAAGCTATGGCCCTGCAACAGCTGGCGGACGCACCATGACGGTCCCTAAAACCGCAATGGCACCAAAACCCGCAGTGACCAATACCGTCACACGCGGAGGTTTCGGTGAAACCGTAGCTAAACAACAGACCAGCATGCAGCGTAGCAGTGCAACCTCCAACTCCAGCTCACGTAGTATGGGCGGTTAATGCATGAAACGTGTTGCGATTACCGAGCGTCCGGACTGGCGCGAAAAGGCGACTGAATTTGGTTTCCAGTTCCACACCATGTACGGAGAACCTTACTGGTGTGAAGATGCCTATTACCAATTCACACTGGCACAAATCGAAGAGATAGAAAGTGCCACTGCCGACCTACACCAAATGTGCCTCCAAGTAGTTGAGAAAGTGGTTAACAGCGACCTGCTGATGGCCAAGTTCCGCATTCCCAAACATACGTGGGATTTTGTGCGCAGTTCGTGGCGAACAAACCAACCTTCCTTGTATTCACGTCTCGATCTGGCCTACGACGGAGTCAACCCACCTAAGTTACTGGAAAACAACGCCGATACACCAACTTCGTTATATGAGGCGGCTTTCTTCCAATGGTTATGGCTTGAAGATCAAGTCAGCGCGGGTAAGTTGCCCTCTGAGTCAGATCAGTACAATAGCCTGCAGGAAAAACTGATCGAGCGCTTTGCTGACCTGCAAGCGAACCACGGTTTTAATCTGCTTCATCTGGCCTGCAGCCAGGACAGCGAAGAAGATCGCGGCACGGTACAATATTTGCAAGATTGTGCGTTGGAAGCCGGTTTACCGACCGAGTTCATGTTTATGGACGAGATCGGCCTAGGAGAGAGGGGGCAGTTTACCGATGTGCAAGATCAGGTCATCAGTAATCTGTTTAAGCTCTACCCGTGGGAGTTTATGCTGCGCGAGATGTTTTCCACCAAATTGGAAGATGCGGGAGTTCGTTGGCTCGAACCAGCCTGGAAGAGCATAATATCCAACAAAGCGTTGCTACCGTTGCTCTGGGAAATGTTCCCGAATCACCCTAACCTTTTACCGGCCTATTTTGCAGAAGACGCTCACCCACCACTAGAACATTACGTCACCAAACCGCTGTTCTCACGCGAAGGTGCAAATATTCAGATCGTGCAAAATGGCCAAGAGGTAGCTCGCGTTGAAGGCCCCTATGGCGAAGAAGGCATGATCGTGCAACAGTTCCACCCGCTACCGAAGTTTGAAGGGAGCTATACGCTAATTGGTAGTTGGCTGGTTAACGATCAACCCTGTGGTATTGGTCTTCGTGAAGATCGCGAACTGATCACTCAGGATCTGTCACGTTTCTATCCTCATATCATCCTCGACTGATGACAGAGCTGTTGCTTACTGCCCCTGGAAACTAAAAATCAGCCGACCTGTACTGAAAGCATACTCAATGCGCCCACTTCGATGCCATCAATCGGGATCGAAATGGGCTCATTACCATCCCAACCTCCCAATACATACAGCAACGGCAGATAGTGTTCAGGCGTTGGATTGGACAGTGCCGCACCTTCGTGTTGCATAAAGTTCACCAACGGATGATGCAGACCTTGATAGCTAAGATTATCAATAATATAACGATTAAATGACTCCGCCCAAGGGTACGGGCTGGTATCGCCGTGCCATTTCGCCATGCGCAGGTTATGCACCACGTTACCACTGGCAACGATCATAACCCCTCGTTCACGCAGCACTGCCAATTTTTGCCCCAGTTGATAATGGTATTCTGCTGGCTGGGTACCATCGATACTCAGTTGTACCACCGGGATATCGGCTTGTGGGTACATCTTGATCAGTACTCCCCAACTGCCATGGTCCAATCCCCATTCGTGGATATCAGCGATCACCTCAATGGGCGACAACAAGTTTTGTAGCTCTGCCGCCAACTCAGGCGAACCCGGTGCCGGATACTGAGTATCAAACAGTGCCTTTGGAAAGCCGCCAAAGTCGTGAATAGTTTTTGGATACGCCATCGCTGTCACTGCCGTTCCCCTGGTGTACCAGTGGGCGGAGACAGCGACAATCGCCCGAGGCCGCGGCAGTTGCTCACCCAACGCACGCCATGCTTGCGTATAGCGATTATCCTCCAAAACGTTCATTGGGCTGCCGTGGCCAAGAAAAAGTGCAGGCATGCGAGAGGTGCTCATGAGTTTCCTTGGGTTAGCGTGATCTTTCTGCTAACGAGCTTACACATTTTGCTCTGCGTAAGCTGCCGGATAACCATGACAAAGATATTCAAGAAATCTGAATGGTGGGCACACTTATTGAGAATTGTTCAAGCACGGCACAAAGGCAATTTTGAGCGTAAAAAAGCCGCGTTTGCGGCCTTTTTATCTCTGCCAGTTAATCAATCAGCTGGCTTTTTTTTCCTGTACTTGACGATAGGCAACCAGATCTTCGATGGTCAATACCGGCATATCATGCTGTTTAGCAAAGGTGATGACTTCTGGAGCTCGTGCCATACTGCCGTCATCGTTGGTCAGTTCACACAGCACTCCAGCAGGTTTGAAGCCGGCCATTGCGACCAAATCGATAGTGGCTTCGGTATGACCACGGCGGCTCAATACACCGCCTGGTTGTGCTCGCAGCGGGAATACATGACCCGGGCGGCTCAGATCGCTCGGTTTGGCATTGTCTGCAATCGCCGCGCGGATAGTCGTCAGGCGGTCGGCGGCAGATACGCCGGTCGTTACACCATGAGCCGCTTCAATCGTCACGGTAAAAGCGGTCTGGAACTGGCTAGAATTATTGGTCACCATCATCGGCAATTCAAGATGCTGACGATGATCCTCAGTGATACACAAACAGACAATACCGCTGCCGTGGCGAATGGTTAGCGCCATTTGTTCAACGGTCATGGTTTCTGCCGCGAAGATCATGTCACCTTCGTTTTCACGATTTTCATCATCGAGCACCATAACACCGTGCCCATTGCGCAATGCATCAAGAGCACGCTCAACGCGTTCTAACGGCGTGCCAAAATCTGAAAGTAGAGTCTGATTCATGGTAAAAAAACCTCATTAAATTATGGATTACCAGAACCAGGGCGATCTTGAGGAGTGGCTAAGAAATAGCCTAAAAAACAACGCGAGTGAGCCTGAGCACAGCAAGTGTCGTTACTCTCTCCCATCCGGACTATAACCGTCGGCCCCGGAATTACACCGGATCTGCTGACCTCAACCTATTCCTGAAAGATTAGGTTAAGCGCTCGCGGGCTTTCACCGTATAAGATGATTTACCGCCGGTGGGGACTTCCACCCCGCCCTGAGAATAAGTACCCTGACTATAACGCCATCCCTTTCCTGTTTCAAGGCACTGCTCAATAGACCGACAGACAAGGTTAATAGTTTATCCAGCAAGCAACTCGCATTACACTAGCCTGTGTGCCCCTTAATTGACCGTGTTATCGCTTGACGGTCAATTAAGGGACGCAGACGAACGCATTAACCACCCACCATCAGAAAGGGAAACGCTATGATTGACCCGAAAAAAATTGAACAGATTGCACGCCAGGTGCAAGAATCCCTTCCTAAAGGCGTACGAGAATTCGGGGAAGACGTTGAGAAAAAAATCCGTCAGGTGCTGCAATCTCAGCTAACCCGCATGGACCTGGTGAATCGTGAAGAGTTCGATGTCCAGACTCAGGTACTGCTGCGTACCCGTGAAAAGCTGGCGTTGCTCGAGCAACGCCTGAACGAACTGGAAAGCAAGCTGAATAATACGTCGCAAGCTAAACCTGGGGACGAATAAGTTTTCGGCAAGGGCGTGGCAAACACGCCCTTACTGCTGTTTGACCACTGTATAGGGTTTGCACGGCAACACCAGCCAGATCAGTACCAACATCCCCAGCGCATAGAGGCTTTTCCAACCAATAATCACGAGTAGCAGCAAACACAAAGCAGAACCGACTATCGCCATGAGTCGCGAGCGCCCCTGCAAGATCCGGCACCCGGCCAGCATGCATAGCAAATAAATCAGCACGAAAATGCCATTAGCATACACCAACAGCATATCCAACGGCAGTTTCAGGGAATAAATCAATAACACGAAGATCAGGCTACAGCCCACGACCGTACTTAGAGCATTGACCGGCACCCGACCTGGTGAAAGCTTTGCCAAAGCGCTGGACGGTTTTCCCTGCGCCTGCGACCATACCAAACGCGCAAAACTCTGAGTGTAGATATTCACACTGGCAAAACAGGCCAGATAGCCAATAACGCAGGCAACCCAAAGCGCATGTTCACCAAACAACTGCACTACAATTCCAGGTAAAGAAGCAGCTGCAGCCTGTTGTTCACCATAGGCATGGAAATGAAGCACAGCTACGGTACATCCCCAATAAACCGCCCCGGCAACCAACAACCCTAGCATTAGAGCACGAGGAAAATCCCGCTCGGGGTTGCGGAATTCGGTAGCCAGATGAGCAAAAGCCTCCAACCCAACGAAACACCAGAACATAACCGCCAATGCATGGAACATATTGGAAGAGGCAATGTCACTGACCGCTGGCCACGGCACTTGTGCAGGCGTAATATCTCCCCGCCACCAGATTGCCACTACCAAGGCTACCACCAGAATGGCGATTAACGTCTGTATGTTGGCGCTAGAACCTGCACTGCGCGTACCCAGCAGCCAAATAACCCCGACTGTAACGATCTGAACCAACAACAACCCGTTAGCATCCCAACCAAATGCAGCTTGCCAAAAACCCGAAGCGATCTGTAAAGCAGCGGGCAGACCAACGGGGATCACAGAAAGAAACAGCCAGCCAGTGACTTTCGCCATGCGCGGCCCAAAAGCCATACCAACAAAGTGCGCAGCGCCACCAGCACTAGGGAAATGACGGCCCAATGCCGCAAACGCAATGGCAATGGGGAACACCAGCACAATCAGTATCGGCCAAGCCCATAGGCTATCATCTCCTGCAACCTGCGCCGCCAAAGCAGGAACGGCAAACACCCCCGTGCCCAATAGCGAAGTGGACAATAGCCCAACACCCTGCGCCAAACTCAACTCCTGCTTCAGTCCACTGCTCACGCTAAGCCGCTCCGTTTTTAATCTATCTGTAACTTTCAGACCACGGCATGCTTAACCGCGCCCATCCTTGATAGCCTTGATGATGTTAGTGGTTGATAACCCGTCCTCAAAGTTCAGTACCCGTACATCACCACCATTAGCCCATACCTCTGCACTGCCAGCGATTTCATGCGGTTGGTAGTCGCCACCTTTCACTAACAGGTCAGGTAGAATATCGGCAATCAGTCGCTGCGGTGTGTCTTCTTCGAACGGCACAACCCAATCTACTGCTTCCAGTGCACTCAGCACCACCATACGGTTTTCCAGCAGGTTGACCGGTCGGGTTTCTCCTTTCAAGCGCTTGGTTGAAGCATCGCTGTTGACCGCCACAATCAGGCGGTCGCCCAATTTTCGGGCATTGGCCAGATAGGAGACATGACCCGCATGCAGAATATCGAAGATGCCATTGGTCATAACCACCTTCTCGCCACGCTGCCGCGCCTGCACCACCGCCTTTTTCAACTCGCTTTCCGTCATCACACCGAACCCGGTTCTCGCACGACCACGAATGGCATTTTCCAGTTCGATTGGCGAAACGGTGGACGTTCCCAATTTACCCACAACCACACCAGCAGCAGCATTCGCCAGGAAACAGGACTCTTCCAGCGTATTGCCCGCGGCAAGAGCCGCAGCCAAAACACCGATGACCGTATCCCCTGCACCGGTCACATCAAACACTTCCTGAGCCTGAGTGGGCAAATGCAACGGCGCACGGCCCGGTTGCAGTAGCGTCATTCCGTGTTCGGAACGGGTGATCAACAACGCAGACAGCTCATAATCAGCAACCAGCTTCATACCGCGCTCGGCCAACTCATCGTCGTTCTTGCAATGCCCCACTACGGCTTCAAATTCAGACAGATTCGGCGTCAACAGCGTAGCACCACGATAGCGCTCAAAATCAGTGCCTTTTGGGTCGATCAGTACCGGCATATTGGCCGCACGTGCCAGGGTAATCATCCCCTGTATTTTACTCAATGCACCTTTGCCATAGTCCGACAACACCAGCGCACCAATCTGCGGTAACGCTTGTTGAATACGTTCCAAGAGCGGTTGAGGATCAACGTTGGAGAATCCTTCTTCAAAATCGAGGCGGATCAGCTGTTGATTACGGGAAAGCACGCGCAATTTGGTAATGGTTGGGTGCGTTGGCACAGAAACAAAATCACAACGGACATTAACCTCATTTAACCTCGCGCTCAACGCTCGTGCAGCGTCGTCGATACCGGTTAATCCTACCAGACGAGAAGTCGCCCCAAGTGAAGCAATGTTCATAGCAACGTTAGCCGCACCACCGGGACGCTCTTCGATGGTTTCAACCTTAACCACCGGTACTGGCGCTTCCGGTGAAATGCGGCTGGTCGGCCCATACCAATAGCGATCCAACATGACGTCACCAACCACCAAAACACCGGCGCGGCGAAAATCAGGCAGTGTAACTTTCATCCAAAAACTCCAAATAGGTCGTAAAAATAAATTTGCCGAATACCGGGCTGTTTCCCTTAATTGCCAGCAGCGCTCGCATGCAATTAAGGGGCACAGCCTAACATAAACGTCTGCAATGCCGCTAAGACAGCACTTCGGACTCACACAGCCATCTTCTCCAACTGGCAAGCACCTGTTCACGTTCTGCCGCAAAACGTTCCTGGCTAACTTTGCCAGATTGTTCCTGCAGCGCCAAATGATGGATTTCATCACGCATAGTGACGTAGGCCTTGGTTAGCGCCTGCGCCTCCTCTTCAGACATGATGCCGTGATTACCCATCAGCTCAAAGATACGGACATTATCCGACCAACGCGTCAAACGCTGCTCAGTCGCAGCGTAGCGTAAAACCAGATACTGAGCGATAAATTCAATATCGGTGATCCCACCCTCATCCGCTTTAATATCAAAAGAATCACGCTGTTTATTACCGAGGTGATTGCGCATTTTGTCGCGCATTTCACGCACTTCTTGCTGCAGCTTTTCCGCTTCGCGCGGTTTACACAGGATATCTCGACGGATCACGTCAAACTGTTGGTGCAAAGCCGGATCGCCATACACGATACGCGCCCGGACCAAAGCCTGATGCTCCCAGGTCCAAGCCTCTTTATGCTGGTAATCGGCGAAAGCCTCCACGGTGCTAACCAACATCCCCGCTGCGCCAGAAGGACGAAGGCGAGCATCTACCTCGTACAGAATGCCGGATGACGTTCGGGTACTGAACAAATGCATAATGCGCTGTGCCAATCGCAGATAGAACTGACGACCATCGATACAGCGATCGCCATCGGTCATGACCTCCGGTGGACAATCCAACAGAAATACCAGATCAAGATCGGAACTATAGCCCAGCTCCCATCCCCCCAACTTACCATAACCAATCACGGCAAAACCGCGCCCCTCACGTTCCCTCAGATGGGTCGGCTGACCATAACGCGCAATCATATCTTTCCATGCCTGTTGCACCACCGCATCGATCATCGCTTCAGCCAGATAAGTTAAGTGATCGCTCACTTTCATCACCGGCAACGCTTCGGCAATATCAGCCGCGGCAATACGTAACAGTTGCGCCTGTTTAAACTGCCGCAACGCTTCCAACTGCTGCTCTTCATCATCTTCAGGCACGCGCAGTCGATATTGACGCAATTCACTGCGATAGGCTTCCGGGGCTACAGGTTGGTACAACGTAGCGGTGTCCAACAACTCATCCAACAGCAGCGGATAGCGTGCCAGTTGGCTAGTGACCATTGGAGAGGCGGCACAAAGCCGGATAAGATGGCTAAGCGCAGCCTGATATTCCACCAACAGTTCTAGATAGGTCGTACGTGTCACAATACTCAGTAACAACTGAGCCAGCCGCATCAACACTGTGGCAGCATCATTGCGTGGGCAGACGACGGCCAACAGACGCGGCATCAGTTGGTCCAACACATCCCGACCACGCGGGCCAATTGTCCTCTTATCCACATCGCGCCGGAATTCGACGATGGTGCGTAACAGTTGTTGCCGTGCATCTTCGTTCAAGTGCGGCGTAAGAGGCAAAAGCTCCTTTTCTTCCAGTTCGTCCTGCCACAGACTATAAAAATGCTGATAGTCGGGATCTTCCCCTATATCAGGGCTATCATCACCGATCAGGTCATCAAATACGGTACGAACCTGCCGCATATGGCCTTCCAATACCACCATCAGCGATGGCCAGTCAGGTTGATCCATTCCCCACGCAAGTCGGGCCTGATCCAATTCATCCTGTGGTAAGGTCTGGGTTTGTTGATCAGCAATAGCCTGCAACAGATTTTCCAGCCGCCGCAGGAACAGATAACTCTGGCTCAGTTCAGCAACCTGTTGCGACGTTAGTAATCCAAGTTGCTCAATCGCTTGCAGTGTCGGTAACAATGACCGCCCTTGCAGGCTCGGCTCACGCCCACCGCGGATCAACTGGAATACCTGTGTGATAAACTCAATTTCCCGTATGCCACCCGCGCCCAACTTGATATTGTCTTTCAGCCCACGCCGCCGCACTTCACGGGCAATCATACTTTTCATATTGCGCAAGGACTGAATCACACTGAAATCGATATACCGGCGGAATACAAATGGCCGCAAGGTTTTACGCAGTTCCTGGCTATAGGGATCTTCCGAGCCTCCCATCAAGCGGGCCTTCACCATTGCATAGCGTTCCCAGTCTCTGCCTTGTTCTTGATAGTAATCTTCTAGTGCAGCGAAACTCATCACCAACGGCCCGCTATCGCCGAATGGCCGTAGGCGCATATCAACACGATAGACAAACCCATCAAGGGTTGGCTGATCCAGTACTTTGATCAAACGTTGTCCCATGCGGGTAAAGAACTGGGCGTTGTCCAGCTCACGCCTTCCACCCTGGGTTGAACCATTTTCCGGATAAGCAAAAATCAGATCGATGTCTGACGAGAAATTCAATTCGTTGCCACCCAGTTTGCCCATTCCCAGTATCAACAAAGGTTGTGGTACCCCCTCAGCATTACAAGGAGTTCCAAGCTCACGGCAACAAGCTTGATAGAGCCAGTCGCGGGCGCTAACGATCAGCATTTCTGCTAATTCACTCAACTGCTGCAGCGTGTCTTCTGTCGTACATAGCCGCATTGCCTGCGCCCAGGCAATGCGGACTAGGCTCTCCCGGCGGAACAGGCGCAACACCCGCATTAACTGGGCTTCGTCGTATACTTCTTGGAGTAACTCATGCAGTTGGCTTGCGTAATGCAGCCACTCATCAGCCATTGGCAGCTGATGGCGTATCGTTGCCAGCCATTCAGGCTCACCCAGCAGCATGTCACTGATAAAATCGCTCGACGCCAAGACACCTTGTTCTGCAGCACTCAACACCACTCCTGCACCCTGTGTTTCCTGAAAACGTTGCACGATATTCTGTGCCTGAATCTGTAATGCAACAGAGAGTGGCAACATAGTAAATGATCCCGTTCAGTGGTCTACGGCCCTGCAGACCCGCTTTGATTAACGAATCGCGCCATTTAACCAGAATGGCACATGGGATAATGCCTGTTTACGAACGGCGTCATACCCCCCCTGGCGGCGTTCCGCGACCGCGGATTGCAGTTCACGCCAATTTTCAATATATGGCCTGGCTTCGTTGTCCGGATAAGCCCCAGAAAGCAAAATGAACGACAGCACCTGACGCGTCAGGCGCGGCAATTGCTCTTGATATTCATCGTCATTGAGGGAGCGCGCGAAAGCTTCTTTCAACTCGGCAGCACTGCGGCTCAACATAATATCGCTGAAACGCTTGAAGGAACCATCCAGTTTGGCCTGCGATTTGGCATCAATAAATGGCCGCCACGCACCGGTAATTAGCCAAGATGTAAGTGCCAACTTACATTGTAAGTACTCTGTGCTATAGCATAGGACTTGCGGTTGGGTGGTTTTGTCTATCAGCAACGGTTCCAATGTGGTCAAACGTGCGCGCAGGTCGGCACTTGCCTTACGTGGTACCAAACCACCAAAGATCACGAGAGCCTGACGTATCAGGGCGACAGCTTCAATTACCGCACGTCGCGCCTGTTTATCGCCGCGCAGCCATAGCTCTTCATGATACTGCCAGTGGCTCAGCGCAAGTTCAAAAGCAGCAACCATACCCTGTTCCACCGTAGACTTGGGTACCGTTTTCAACACAGCCAGCGGGCGCAACTCACGCTCAGCATTGCCTTGCGCTAAATGGTAACCTCGCGCCGCTTTACTCAGGCTGCCTTGTCGTAATCCACCTTGCTCCGCCAATACCGTTGCCAACGCGAGCAAATCGCCGGTTTCACCACATTTAAGCTCCAGTTCAAGTTCGCAGATCTCTTCACTCAGATCACCTGCACTTATTTCGCCTTGATCCAAACCTATTTCGACTTCGCTCTTACCGTAAGTGACCACCCACTTTTCACGCACAAAGTCAGTTCGGAACAGTGGCAGCAACGCGTTTTGCAACTGAGCTAAATTACAGTCTTGTGGCCAAATATCAGCCGGAAATTCTTTTAAGACTAACTCAGGCTCGCTGATAGCCACATTATATTCTGGCCGCTGATGTAATCCCCCCACCACCGAACCTGCAGTCTTGAGCGTCATCTCATAGCTGTCATCATAACCACGAATACGCAGCCCCATATCCTGCTGACGCAGAAAGTTATCAGCGGTTTCAAAGTAGATATTGGTCAGTTTCTGCGGCGCAGAATGCTGGTTAGGCCAAGCCGCAAACCGCTCAGGGAGTGTTGCGATAGCTTCGGGGGAAACAATAAACTTCAGTTCTATTTCAACGCTCATATTTCTTTTGCACCAATAAGTTATACTCTAAATAATTCGAGTGGCATGACAACGCCGCAAATCCCCGGTAGCTCACTCCAGCCAGTGGCTGGGGTGAGCGAGGAAGGCCAACACATGCAACTTGAAGTGTGACAAGTATAGGCATTCGCGTCGGTCTACACGGTGGCAAAGCCAACTCGCCGTACTCACTCTGCCAACGCACAGTGACATATATTAACGCGATTGACCCGGCTTCACTCTGATGACTGCAGAAAAAACCTGTTACGTAGTTTAGAACCTCGCAACGCGCTGAATCCAGCACACAAAGAGCGTTCTGATCCCGGTTTTGGCGTTGCACCGTCAGTCTGAACGCTCTACTATCGTTCCATAAATCCATACAGAAACGATGAACTCATGCATAAATTACGCCTGATTTGCCTTACCTTGCTAACGTTGAGTATTACTTGGGGCGCTCATGCCGAAGAGAAGCGCTATATCTCTGATGAATTAAATACCTATGTCCATAGCGGCCCAGGTAACCAATATCGCATCGTCGGCACATTGAATGCTGGCGAAGAAGTCACTCTGTTGAGTGTGAATGAAAGTAACACTTATGGCCAAATCCGTGACGCCAAAGGGCGTACCGTTTGGATCCAGATTGACCAGCTAAGTCAAACCCCCAGCCTACGCAGTCAGGTTCCTGAGTTAGAGCTGCAGGTGAAAACTCTGACAGACAAATTGGCCAATATCGATAATAGCTGGAACCAGCGCACCGCTGAAATGCAACAGAAAGTCGCCGCCAGCGACAGTACGATCAATGGACTGAAACAAGAAAATCAAGAACTGAAAAATCAACTGATTATTGCGCAAAAAAAGGTAAATGCCGTAAATCTGCAGCTTGACGACAAGCAGCGCACCATTATTCTGCAGTGGTTCATGTATGGCGGGGGGGTTGCCGGGATAGGATTGTTGATCGGCCTGCTGTTACCCCGCCTTGTCCCTAGTCGTAAAAATAATCGCTGGATGAACTAAGCTCAATGAATACAGGTTAGAGGGCGCCTGCGAGCGCCCTTTTTACTTGGCGAGGTCTCTGCAGGCTATCGCAGTTCAAAACTATTGCCACCCAGACGAAAGACATCGTCGATTTCTGTTGATTTATTCTGATTAAAACAAGCTGCCAAACACATTCAGGAGTTAAACCGTGAAGATTTACCTGGTCGGCGGGGCCGTCCGTGACAGTCTGCTTAATATCCCTGTATTTGATCGCGACTGGGTAGTCGTGGGGGCGACCCCGGCTGACCTGTTAGCTCGCGGTTATCAGCAGGTAGGTAAAGACTTTCCGGTATTCCTCAACCCCCAGACCCATGAGGAGTATGCACTGGCACGCACCGAACGCAAATCTGGCCAAGGTTATACCGGATTTACTTGTTATGCCGCACCTGACGTGACGCTAGAGGACGATTTGCTTCGGCGCGACCTTACCATCAATGCGATCGCGAAAGACGAAGATGGCAACTTGGTCGACCCCTATAACGGCCAGGTCGATCTTGAGGCTCGCATTCTACGCCATGTTTCAAACGCCTTTGGTGAGGATCCCCTACGAGTCGTGCGTGTTGCACGTTTTGCCGCCCGATTCGCGCATTTGGGCTTCACTGTCTCCCCAGAAACCGCTGGCCTTATGCAACAAATGGCGCAAAACGGCGAATTAGCAACACTAACAGCAGAGCGTGTCTGGAAAGAAACAGAGAAAGCATTGCAAAGCCAAAGCCCTCAGGTTTATTTCCAGGTACTGCGCGACTGCGGTGCACTAAAAGTATTATTCCCGGAAATTGATGCATTGTTTGGTGTCCCAGCGCCTGAAAAATGGCATCCGGAAATCGATACCGGCATACATACCCTGATGACGCTAGCCATCGCTGCACAACTAAGCCCTGAAGTGGATGTACGCTTCTCAGCCCTATGCCACGATCTCGGTAAGGGGGTAACACCTAAAGAACTGTGGCCTCATCACCACGGCCATGGACCTGCGGGTATCAAACTGGTTGAAAGACTGTGCAAAAGATTACGCGTGCCCAATCAGGTACGTGAACTTGCCAGGCTAGTGGCCGAATACCATGATCTGATCCATACCGTGTTTAAACTGCGCCCAGAAACATTGTTGAAGCTGTTCGATGCTATCGACGTATGGCGTAAACCGCAGCGGCTCGAGCAGATGATCCTCACCAGCGAAGCCGATGCCCGTGGGCGTACTGGTTTTGAAAACAATCCCTATCCGCAAGGTGATTATCTGCGTCAAGCCTATCAGGTCGCCAGTACGGTTTCGGTAAAAGAAGTGGTAGAAAGCGGTCTGCAAGGAATGGCTATCCGCGACGAAGTCAAACGCCGCCGCCAGCAGGCACTGGCGCAATGGAAACAACTGCAGGAGCCTCCGGCCGTCTGATATCCTTGGGGCAAAATTTCTGTAATGCTGCAACCATGAAGAAATCTAGCCCCTAGAAACACAGCCAGAAACATGGAGCCACGGTGCCATTCGCTTCAGTGACAGGATTTTGGCTCCAAGGCTAATACAGGATACCACCTAAATAGACCGCAGAGTGCTCAGTTATACGTTAAATTCATCAGTACTGCGGCGCTAATTCGGCCCGGTGTAGCATGCCCCGAGCCGTGAGCACGGGCCCTAAGTTTAAAAGTCGACCTCCCTAGATAACCTACAGTCATGCTAAGGCTTTTACCATTACCCACATTAATGCCATAAGGCACTTGCTGAAGTTCAACAGCTACGTTAGCCGCGTAGAGAGCCCCCTTACTGTTGGCATACATTTCTTTTTGAACACTATCCGGTTTGCCAGAGAAAGTAACAGTAGCGAGTTTGATACTCGCGGGGCAATCTATCAGATTTATATTAAAGTTCTTCCAGTCAGAGTAAGGGGCACTACTGTTTAAGCGGAAAGATGGGATCTTCTCTCCGAGATCGATATTATAGCTACCGCCGTTCTCAATAGTACAGGCAGTTTCAACTAGGTTCCCAGTAACATGCAACTCTGTGGCCTCGGCAAAAAAAATTTTGCTTAATAACAACCCCGTCATTATCAGAATTACTTTTTTTTTATAATTACGTTTTCCCATTTCATTATCACCTTTATTTTTATTACCTCCACATCGCGGAGACAGGAAAGTAAATATGTTCGTCATACTTGAATTTTTATGGGTATTGACTGCATTCCGCTACTCTGCCCGTCCATAGTATTCACCCTTTCGAGCTAGGGCTAGCATAAGCACCGTCAAAAAAGAACTGCATTTTTTCTTGCGGCTCGAGTTATCTATAATATATCAAGACACCGTTTTATTGTATTTCGGCATCCAACGTCGCAGTAGCGTCAAAACGACCAGCGTTCGGTTTTCTACCACTGGTATTGATTGGTGCCAAAAAAAAGGTGCTTATTCCTGTTTGATTCGGATAATCAAAAATAACAGGAAGCCGATCTCGATTAGGTGTTACCGTAAGATGATTAAAGTCTTTTACCCGAATACCAATATCTCGATTTGATGTCTCAAGTGCACTGTAATCATTACGATCGTTGGTTCCTTTGAACGACAGCTGAATTTTCACTCCATTTGAAATATTGTTGCAACGTATCTTGGCTTCCACCCTTTTCTCTGTAGCCCCTGCTTGCCCTTTTCTTCTCAATAATGATGAGTCAATATCACCAAAATCAATATTGATAACTTGCCCTGCATTGACAGTACAACTTTGGGGTACAGTAACACTACCATGGATAAATACCGATGACATAGGCTCGGAACCGTAAGAGCCAGAAACGCGAGTTCCATAAAGATCAAAAAGTTTCGTGTCTGGAATATCTACATGTCCAACAAAAGGATGTCGTATATATAAAGATAAATAACCACGACTGCCAGCGTAAAAATCGTTATCGATGCGCCCACTCTCGCATATTGCTTTTTTATTTAGATTATTTACATTATCGAATGGAACAGGTAAGTATTTCTGTGCCCCCCCCCCAATCCATACTTCACTGGCCACTTCCAAATTTTCATTTAAACGATAGTACTGTAGCCCATCACGATAAACATCCGGTGACAAACCATTCACAACGGCTTTATACCATACTGGTGCATAATTAATTATGTTATTCATTCCAGTACAATCGCAAATAACAGAATATCGTTGACCAAGATTCCAGGGCTTATCTCGCTTACTCACTTTTCCTGCCTGATTATCACTAGGTTCAAGGAATGTTTTGGTGTAATTGACATTATATATATACGTTCCTTGAACTGCTCTACACCACCCCTGCGCAGCACTAGCCTGCCCTATTCCTAACATCAAAACAGCACCAAACATTAGCACTAATTTTGCACCGCACTTAATAAAAAAAATATTTATTTTCATATTGTCACCTGCTCTTTCGGGGCGTTTGTGCTTCGTCATTTGCACTCACTGCTAATCGTCACTATTCCACTGAATTTATCAGGAACACGGTAAGCTGCTGTGCACCGCTCATTTTTATTCCTTCCCCATTTAGCCAAGAGAGTTCCACTATTCGCTAAACCTGTCAGATACACCTGTCCCCATTCACCCACAATAAAACCTTGTGTTGTCTTACTTTTCCGAGTGGTGACAGTTGATCCAAAAGGTACCGGGGTTCCATCTCGTCGGGTCAAAGTCATCATTACCCGGTTACCTACACTAACCTGGTAACTCGCTTTCACGATTGCACCGCGGGTTGGTATAACGCTCTGAGTGGAGAGTTCCACGTCTGTATTATCCCCTAACATCTCAGTATCAAGCGTGACCTCATTCTTACTGTACGGACTGGCATAGGGCACTATCGTGTAGCCACGGAAATCGGTTTTAACGCCAGTTTGCCCCTGAACTGCAACCCCCTTTGCTCCAGGTGCTGCCACCAGAACAACCGTTTCCCCTAATGGTTGGCTGAAAGTAATGCCATTTTCATGCGCCACAATTCCACCTTGTACCCCATAGTCAAGCCGTTTACTGTAAGTGTCATACTGATAGCCACCGGTTACTTCACCATAACTTGCCAGCCAGTCCGCATTCACTCCGCCGCTGTTCCTTTGCCCTTGAGAACCATAACCTTGGTGCACACTCCAACTGAGATTGCCGCCTTGCAACAGGGCCCCCCCTACGCTTAGGTTATTGTTAGTCGTACCATTCTTACTGCTATTAAGCATATAACTGGCGTAGATAGGATGCTGACTGACGCTGTTTTGTAACTTATCCAGAGGCACATTAACGTTAAAAGAGAACAGTTGGTCCGAACTGTAAATCTTGCCGCTATTTACCCCACTATTAGATGTGGAAAACGCATTCTTGCTATAGGTGTAACTGATGCCGAAACTAATACCATTAAACGAGTTACTATAACTAGCCCCGTAAGAAGCCATCTTCCGATCGTTATTCCAGTAATCTTCCCATACAGCCGTCAGCGCCAGACTCCCCGCATTTCTCCACAAATTCTGAGCTATAGTCACCTCAGCACGATTGCGGCGGCGTTCATGCAGTGGATAGCTATTACCTCGCGTATAAGAATCCAGTACTTGCTGCATATTCCAATAGCCATCCGTAGAATACCGATAGCCTGCGATGGCAAGATTGGTGCCCGTCATTAGGAAATCTTTACTGTAACGGGTTCGAAACGAATGACCGTTTTCCCAATTCAGGTACTTCTGTTGCGACCACGCTCGAACCATATCCAAAGATAGGGCTCCAAAATCACCCAGATTTTTTCCAATACCCACAGCCAGTGACCTATAGTGGCCGCTGAACTGGCCCCC